>JAJZZB010000222.1 GCA_021797795.1 Actinomycetes bacterium
CGGGCCGACGCCGTCGAGCGATGGAGGTGGGAGAACGCCGCAGCGGTGGCCGACGCGCGGCTTCGGCAGCCCGCGGCGGTCCCGCCGGCCAGCCGCGCCAGTCGGCTCAGGGTCCGCTGGTGCGGAGACTTCTACGCGGACAGCGGCTTCGCCAAGGTGAACCGCGACCTCTGCATGGCGCTCGCGCGCGACGAGCTCTTCGACGTCGAGCCGGTGACCGCCGAGCCGCCTCCCTACCCTGACGACCACCGCGAGGTGGTGCAGCGCATCCTCGCCCACCACACCACGCGCCCGGGCGCGCCCGTCGAAGTCGAGGTGCGAGACGGCTGGCCGCCGAACTTCGCGGCGCCGGCGCGAGGGCGGCTCGTCATCATGCAGCCCTGGGAGTTCGGCGGCGTGCCCGCGGACTGGGTCCGGGGGGTGGAGGCCGCAGACGAGGTGTGGGTCCCAACCACCTGGGTGCGCGACTGCTACGTGCGAAGCGGCGTTCCGTCGGACAAGGTCGTGGTCGTCCCCCACGGCATCGACACGACGACGTTCTCGCCCGCCGGTCCGAAGCTCGCGCTCGGCACCGAGAAGGGCGTGCGGCTGCTCTTCGTGGGCGGGGCGATCGCGAGGAAGGGGTTCGACCTTCTCCTCGACGCCTACCTCGAGACCTTCTCCCCCGACGACGACGTCTGCCTGGTGCTGAAGCTCTTCGGGGCAGACGGCCCCTACCGCCACATCTCGATGGACGAGCGCGCCAGGGCCGCGGCAGCCGATCCCGCCGCCCCTGCGATCGAGATCGTCGAAGGGCGGCTCACCACAGCAGAGATGGCCGCGCTCTACCGTGCGTGCGACGTGCTCGTCCACCCGTACCGGGGGGAGGGGTTCGCGCTGCCTGTCGCCGAGGCGATGGCGTGCGGGCTCCCCACCGTGGTCACGGGCTACGGCGCATGCCTCGACTACTGCGACGACGAGACGAGCTGGCTCGTCCCCGCGACGCTCGAGCGCGTGCATCTGCCCGACGTCACTGCCTCGCCCGCTGGGTTCTGGCTCGCCGAGCCGGACAGGGCGGCCCTGAGGGCGACGTTGCGCCGAGCGGTCGAATCGGGCGCCCTGCGCCGCTCCAAGGGCGCCGCAGGGCGCAGACGTATCGAAGGTGGGTACACCATCCAACACGCCGCCGCCTACGCCCGCGGGCGCCTCGCATCGCTCGCCCAGGGACACGGCCGCCACGATGCCGCTTCGAAGGACCGTGTCGATGCCCTGTCCAAGCTCACCGCGACCGGCTTCCAGAAGGTCAACGACGTCCTCGCCGACCTGAGAAGCGAGCTCACGACGCTCAAGGTCGAGGCCTCGGTCCTGAGAGACGGCACGGTCGCCCTTCCGCCACAGCTCGTCGTCCAAGGACGAGCCGGTCGGCCGGTCATCGGGTTCAGAGACGCTCACGACCTCGAGGAGGGGTACGCGGACTTCGAGGACGTCTTCCGGGCACCCGAGGCGACGATCCGGCGCCTCCAGCGCGTCTACCTCCCGCTGCTCGAGGCGCGCGCGCCGGTCTTCGACTTCGGCTGCGGACGTGGCGAGATGCTCGAGCTGCTGAGGGAATCGGGCGTCGAGGCCTACGGCGTGGACGCCGACGCGTCGATGGCCGAGCGGGCCAAGGCCAAGGGACTCGACGTCGAGTGCGACGACGCGCTCGCCCACTTGGCCAAGCTCCCAGAAGGCTCCCTCGGCGCCGTGTTCTCGGCCCAAGTCGTCGAGCACCTCCGAGGGCCTGACGTCGAGGCGTTCTTCGTCCAGGCTCGTAGAGCGCTTCGGGAGGGGGGCGTCCTCGTCGCCGAAACGGTGAACCCTCACTGCGCCTTCGCCCGCAAGAACTTCTGGATCGACCTCACCCACCGGCACCAGGTCTTCCCGGAGGTCGCGGTGCTCCTGTGCCGTCATGCGCGGTTCAAGGAGGCAACGGTGCTCTTCCCCCAGGGATCCGGCGAGCTGGCCGAGGACCTGCTCACCTGCTTGGACTACGCCGTCGTCGCGACTCGATAGGCCTCTGTGGCGGGACGAGCTTCAGGTCATGCGCCCTGGCGCCGATAACCAGTTTGCGGCCAGGACGGCGGCGGTGTGCCCGCGAGGAGATAGCGGGATGGAACGTCCCTCGTCGTCCGGAGCGACTCGTGAACCTGCGACAGCGGATGGGGCTCTTCGGGGTTCCGGCCATCGTCATCGCCATCGTGGTGATGCTCGTTGTGCCGATCCCGACCGTCTTGCTCGACATCATGATCACGCTCAATCTGAGCTTCGCGTTGGTGGTCCTCCTCACCACCATGCACGTGCGCAAGCCCAAGGACTTCTCCACCTTCCCCACGCTCCTCCTCGTCGCGACGCTGTTCCGGCTCGCCTTGAACGTGAGCGTCACGAGGATGGTGCTCCTCCACGGCTACGCGGGCTCCGTCGTGAACGCGTTCGGCAACTTCGTCGTCGGTGGGCAGATCGTCGTCGGCCTCGTCATCTTCCTGATCCTGATCGTGATCCAGTTCGTCGTCGTGACCGCCGGCGCGGGGCGCGTCTCGGAGGTGGCTGCCCGGTTCTCCTTGGACGCCATGACGCCGAAGCTGGTGGCGATCGACGGTGACCTGAGCGCAGGCCTCATCGATCGAGAGGAGGCGATCAGGCGCCGCAAGGAGATCGACAACGCCTCGGAGTTCTACGGGTCGATGGACGGCGCGTCCAAGTTCGTGCGAGGCGATGCGGTGGCCGCGCTCGTGATCGTGCTCGTCAACCTGATCGGAGGTTTCGCCGTCGGGGTGATCGAGCACCACGACTCGGTCAGCCAGGCGATCCATACGTACTCGATCCTGTCGGTTGGTGACGGGCTCGTCTCCCAGATCCCCGCCCTCCTCCTCTCGATCTCCACCGGCATCATCGTCACGCGCACCGCGACGACCGACGAGGACTTCGGCTACGACGTCGCCACCCAGTTCGGCAACCAACCAAGGGCGGTGCAGATCGCGGGCATCGCGGTGCTCCTCATGGGCCTCGTACCGGGGCTCCCCCATGTCCCGTTCTTGATCGTCGGCGCTCTGCTGCTCCTCTTCGCCGGCAGGATCATCAAAGTGGCGAGCACCCACAGTGAAAAGGAGAGGGCGGAGCGCGAGCAGGCCGAGCTCCCCGTGGAGCCCGACAGCCCTCACGCGCTCGCCGCCGAGATCAAGGTGGAGCCCTTGCAGCTCGAGATCGCGCCCAATCTGGCGCCGCTCGTCGACGAGACGAGAGGAGGCGACCTTCTCGCGCGCATCCGCGCCATGCGACGCAAGCTTGCTTACGAGAAGGGGATCTTGGTGCCCAAGGTTCGCACGCGCGACGACGTCCAGCTCGACCCCGGGGCCTACGTGATCCGGGTCAACGGCGTCGAAGCCGGCCGCGGGGTGGCTCCGCCGGGCAGGATGCTCGCGATCGGGATCGGGATCGACGCGCTTCCCGGAGAAGCTACGACCGAGCCCGTGTTCAACCTGCCAGCCAAGTGGATCCCCAGTGACATGCGGACGGACGCCCTGGGTCTCTCAGGGATCACCGTGGTCGACCGCGCCTCGGCGATCGTCACCCATCTCGGCGACGTCGCCTCGAAGCACGCCGGAGAGCTGCTCTCCATGCAGCAGGTCCAGACCTTCCTCGACGTCTGCAAAGCATCCGACAAGGTCGCGGTCGACGAGATGGCGGCTGCCCAAGTCACGGTGTCCGACCTCCACCGCGTGCTGGTCTCGCTGCTCGACCAGGGGGTGCCCATCTCCGACATGGTGCGCATCGTCGAGGCCGTCACCGAGAGGGCGCGCGACGCCAAGGTCCACGAGGCCATGGTCGAGGCGGCGCGCCGCGCGCTCGGGCCGGCGATCTCGGCGCAGTACGCGCGAGACGGCGTGCTCCCGGTCGTCACGCTCGACGTGGCGTTCGAACGCCAGCTCGCAGCAGGGGTCCGGGTCGCAGGTGGAGACTCGGAGCTCGTCGTCGAACCATCCGTCGCCGAGCACCTCGTGGGTCGCGCCCGTGCGCTGTTCGAGCAGGCAGCGCGCGAGGGGAAGGAGCCTGTGCTCCTCGTCGCGGGTCCGCTCAGACCAGCGCTCCAGCGGCTCTTCGCGGCTGCGCTCCGGCAGATGGCCGTCCTCTCCGTCGACGAGGTGTCGAGGAACATGCGGATCGAGCGCGTGGGGGTGGTGAGCGGTGCTGCAGTCGTTGCAGCGTGACGAGACCAAGGCAAAGCTCCGCCAAGTGGTCTGCAGGGGCCGTGACCGCGAGCGGGCGATGCGCGAGGTGATGCGCAGCTACGACCCGTGGCAGATCGTCTCGGCCG
>JAJZZB010000223.1 GCA_021797795.1 Actinomycetes bacterium
CCGGGCGCTGCTCGGCGCGGCGTTCGTAGCGGGGCTCTGCTACCTCGTCATGGCCTCGGCCCACGGCTGGCTGGTCGCCGGGGCGGCCTTCGCGGTCGCAGGCTTCGCCATCGGCGTCGGCATCGTTGTCTCCAACACCCTCCGCCAGCGCCTCGCGCCTCCGGAGCTCATGGGCCGGGTCGGTGCGGCATGGCGGGGCATCGCCTGGGGAGCGGCACCGCTCGGATCACTCCTCGGCGGAGGCATCGCCTTCCTCGGTGCCCTGCGCCTCCCTCTCGTCGTGGCCGGCATCGCCCAGTGCACCCTCGCGCTCGTGCTCGCCCCGATCTTGATGCGGGCACTCGGAGCCGAGCGCCGGGCGCGCCACCGCAAGCGGAGAGGGGCGGGCCGCTAGCGGGAGATCCGGATGGCGCCCGGCGTGGCGGCTGTCGTGTTCAGCACGATCTCGACCCAGGTCCGTCCAGGAGCGAGGGTGACCGCCTGGCCGGCCGAGTCGGTGAAGGTCGTCGGGGAACCCAGGTTGGCGCGGTGCCAGGTGACGGCGATCGACTTGCCGTCCCGGAGCACGTAGCCCCGACCGCTGCCGACCATCTGGCTCTCGACGTCGCCGGTCGACCCGGGGCTCTCGGCGTAGGGGCCGAAGTGGTAGTGGACGATCTGGATGACGATGTTCGTCGTCGTGACCGGCTTGTGGGTGAGCGCATCGACGTCTGTGGCGCCCGAATAGGTGTGCAGCCAGCTGCTTGTCGCCGAATCCCACTTCCACAACACGTCGGTGCCGGGGGAGAAGTTGATGGCGGCGCTGGCGGCCGGCGTCGCCGAACTCGGAAGGGAGCCTCCGTAGCGGAAGACGGCGGGCGGCGGCGTGCGGTCATGAGGAAAGAACGCCCAGAGCGCCGAGGTGCTCGTGTAGAGGTTGTCGGGGGGCTGGCGCGAGGAGATGCGATGCGCGGCACCGGCTGCGTTTCCGAGCAGGTCGGCCGCCTGCAGCCAGCCGAGGTGTTGGACCACGCTCACGTCAGGGGTGATGCCCCCGGCAAAGGCGAGGATGGGACGCCCGAACGCTTGCATGATGTGCCAGTCGACCCAGCGGACCGAGCGCGTCGGCCCGATGCTCGAGGCGGAGTTGCACTGGTAGACGGCCACGTAGCGCATGATGTAGCCCTCTGCGGGCGTGTCGTAGACGATGTCGGCCTCGTTGAGGCCGCTCTGGGGGCGGGCCCCCTGCGGCTCGTTGCCGATCTTGACGGCGAGGGCGGGCCGGTTGGGCACATGACCGCCAGGGGCAGGCAGGTCGGTGAGCGGGCAGCGGCTCAACACGTGAGCGGGCGCGCTCGGCTTGCTGGTCGTGGACTTCTTGGACGGGCCGGAGCCCGCGGATGCCGTCACGACGAGGATGACGGCGATCAGGCCGGCGGCGGCGATCCCGACGGCGATGCGACGCCGTCGGATGACGGAGCGGGATGGGCGGGCATGCGGGCGACGGCGTTGCGACACGGTCGGCCACGCTATTCGGGCGGCGACACCTAATTGGGGCATCCCCGGTGCCCGGCAGGAAGGTGCTGGTCAGCGCTCCGTGGTCGGTGTGGAGGCGGCCGACGCCCGCCCGGGAGCGAGGGTCATTGCCTCGCCGCTCGTCGGCACCTCCTGGCCGGTGAGGGCATAGACCTGCCCGCCGTCGATCGTCTCCTCGGCGAGGAGGAGGTCGACCAGCTTGCCCAGGACGTCCTTGTGCTCGGTGAGCAGGTCGACGGCACGGGTCTCGGCGTCGCGCAGGAGCCGGGAGACCTCGCGGTCGACCACCGCCTGCGTCTCCTCGGCAAAGGGGCGGCTCGAGAAGCCCGAGCCCCCGCCACCGAGGAAGACCGACCCGCCCGAGGGGTAGCCGACGGGCCCGAGCTCGCGGGAGAGGCCGAACTCGCGCACCATCTTGGTGGCGAGCTCCGTCGCTCCGGCGAGGTCGTTGGCGGCGCCCGTCGAGCCCTGCCCGAGCACGACGAGCTCGGCTGCCCGACCACCGAGGCGCACTGCCAGCATGTCGTAGAGGTAGTCCTCGCCGTAGAGGTGCCGCTCGACGAGCGGCAGCTGCTCGGTCACCCCGAGCGCCTGGCCGGCCGGGAGGATGGTCACCTTCGCCACAGGGTCGGCCTTGGGGGAGTAGGCAGCGACGAGGGCGTGGCCGGCCTCGTGGACGGCGACGGCGTGCTTCTCCTCTGGCAGCAGGACGTTGGACCCTTCGCGCCGCCCGAGGATGATGCGGTCCCTGGCCTGGTCGAAGTCGGGCGGGACGAGCACCTCTCGCTCGGCGCGGGCGGCGATGATCGCCGCCTCGTTGACCAGGTTCGCGAGGTCGGCTCCGGAGAAGCCCGGCGTCCCCCTGGCCACGACGTCGAGGTCGACTCCGGCCTCGAGCCGCTTGCCCCGGCAGTGCACAGCGAGGATCGAGCGGCGCTCGGCGAGGGTGGGAAGGGGGATGGTGACCTGGCGGTCGAAGCGACCTGGCCGGAGGAGGGCCGGGTCGAGCACCTCAGGCCGGTTCGTCGCCGCCAGGACGACGATTCCCGACGCCGGATCGAAGCCGTCCATCTCCGCCAGCAGCTGGTTCAGGGTCTGCTCCCGCTCGTCGTTGGCGACCACCGAGCCGGTGCCAGCCCGGCGCTGGCCGATGGCGTCGATCTCGTCCACGAAGATGATGGCGGGTGCCCGCTTTCTCGCCTCCTGGAAGAGGTCGCGGACCCTGGCGGCACCGACGCCGACGAACATCTCGACGAAGCTCGAGCCGGTGACCGAGAAGAAGGGCACGTCGGCCTCTCCGGCGACTGCGCGGGCGAGCAGCGTCTTGCCGGTGCCCGGCGGCCCCACCATGAGGATCCCCCGGGGAGCGATGGCGCCGGCACGGGAGTAGCGCTCCGGCCGCCGGAGGAAGTCGACGACCTCGCGGATCTCGAGCTTGGGGCCCTCGTATCCGGCGACGTCGGCGAAGGTGGTGCGTGGGCGCTCCTCGTCGAAGATCTTCGCCTTGGAGCGGCCGACGCCGAGAGCGCCCTGCATCTGGCCTGCCGCCCCCTTCGACAGGCGCCACCACAGGTAGCCGAGGATGACGAAGGGCAGGAGCAGGATGAGCCAGGAGAGGGCGTCGGCGCCGAGCGAGGGCGCCGCCGTCTCGGCGGTCACCTGCGCGCCCGAGGACTGCAGCGCACTCAGGAAGTCCTGCCCGGCCTGGGCCGGCACGACCGTCGTGTACTGCTTCCCGCTCTTCAGCGTGCCGCTCGCCTCGCCGCTTGCCGACAGGGTCACCGACCTCACCTGGTCGGCGCTCACCTTCTGCATGAACTGGGAGTAGCTGAGGGTGACCGGTGCCGCGGACTTCGTCGTCGGGAGCACGACGTACAGGACGATGAACAGCGCCAGGGCGACGAGCCACAGCCAGTGGCGCCAGGCCGGCGGCGGCGGAGGCGCCGTCGGCGTGCCCCTGTCGGGCGTGGGGGGCGGGTGTGCCTTCTTCGTCACGGGCTCACCGCCGAGCGACCGCTGCCGGGACGCGCTCGGTCAGAGGCGAGAGGCCTCATGCGGCTCGGCCGCGCTCCTCTTGGAGTGCGGCCCGCAGGATCGACTCGGCGGTCGAGAGCACGCGCCCGGGGTGGCGGGTGGCGCCGACCCGCACCTTCACCCACGCCCGCCCGAGGAGCTCCCGGTCGTGCCCTGCCACCGCGGCCACCTCGCGCACCCTCGCGCCGGAGTGGAGCATCGGGTCGGTGGCGATCCGGAGGGAAGCGCCGACCAGCTGGTTCACGCGCTCGAGGCGGTCCTCACCGCCGCGCTCGGAGAGGGTCGAGCGAGACTCGGTCGTCGAGCCTGGCCATGCTGTCGTGCAAACCATGCCGTGCCTCCTTGTCGAGCGCCCATCGTCATGTCGCATCCTCGTCGCCGCCTCGGGCCGGCGGCAGGGTCGAACGTCCCAAGTGGCCGGGTGACCTTCGACCCTGATCTCCGGGCGCTGTCTCGGCTAGAACCGCTCCGGGAGCCGAAAGGAGGCGCCCGATGGCGAGCGCCCAGGGCCGTGGCGGCAGCGAGGGTCCCTCTGAGTGGGCTCCGGCGGAGGTGCGGGAGACCCACATCTCCCTCCTCGTCTTTGTCGGCAACCGGGTCTACAAGCTGCGCAAGGCGGTCGACCTCGGGTTCGTCGACTTCCGGGAGGAGGCGGCCCGCGAGGCCGACTGCCGGCGGGAGGTGGAGCTGAACTCCCGTCTCGCGCCGGACGTCTACCTCGGCGTGGCGTCGGTCACCGACTTCGACGGGACCGTCGCCCACCTCGTCGTC
>JAJZZB010000044.1 GCA_021797795.1 Actinomycetes bacterium
CGGCAAGGGCGCCCAGGAGGCCTGGGCGGAGGTGCCGGCCCCCATCCGCGGACGGGCGATCGCCGAGATCGGGCGGATCGTCGAGGCCAACAAGGAGGCGCTCTCGAGGCTCGTCACCCGCGAGCTCGGCAAGCCGCTCGCCGAGGCGCGGGGCGAGGTCCAGGAGATCATCGACACCTGCGACTTCTTCCTCGGCGAGGGGCGGAGGCTCTACGGGGAGACGGTCCCCTCGGAGATGCGCGACAAGGCGCTGTTCACCTACCGCGTGCCGGTCGGCAACATCGCCGTGATCACGGCCGGGAACTTCCCGGTCGCCGTCCCGTCCTGGTACCTGATCCCGGCCCTGCTCTGCGGCAACAGCGTGGTGTGGAAGCCGGCCGAGTACTCGGCCGCCGTGGCGACCGCGCTCTATGAGTGCTGCGTCGCCGGCGGCATCCCCGAGGGCGTGCTGAACCTCGTCCTCGCGGACGGCCAGGCGACCTTCGCCGGCCTCGAGCGGGGCCTCGAGGAGCACCTCGTCGACAAGGTGGGATTCACCGGGTCGTCCGCCGTCGGCGCCGCCATCGGCGAGCTGACCGGCCGCCACGTGCAGTCGGCGACCCTCGAGCTCGGCGGGAAGAACCCGATGGTCATCATGCCGGACGCCGACGTCGAGCTCGCCGTCGAGGGAGCGCTCTTCTCCGGCTTCGGCACCGCCGGCCAGCGCTGCACCTCCCTCGGGACCGCCATCGTCCACGAGTCTCTCCACGACGCCTTCCTCGACCTGCTTCTCGAGCGGCTGGAGGCGTCGCCCGTCGGCGAGCCCTTCGAGGACGTTCTCTACGGACCCATGCTGGACGAGCGCTTCGCGGTGCGCTTCGAGGAGTACCTCGAGACGCTGGTGCAGCCGCACCACCGGCTGCTCGGAGCGAGCACTCCGGGCAGGATCACCTCGTCGAACCCGCGGCCGGGCTTCGTCGGCGATCCCGACGCCGGCGTCTTCTGCCACCCGGCGATCGTGGACGGCGTGAGGATCGACGACGAGCTGACCCGTACCGAGACCTTCGGCCCGATGGTCGCCGTGGCGAGCTTCGGGGACCTCGACGAGGCGATCGCCATCGCCAACCACTCGGGGTACGGGCTGTCCTCGTCGATCTACACCGACACACCCAAGGCCGTCTTCCGCTTCCGCAGTCGCGTCTCGGCGGGGATGGTGAGCGTCAACAACTCAACCTCGGGAGCCGAGGCGCACCTGCCCTTCGGCGGGAACGGCCGGTCTGGCAACGGCTCCCGGCAGTCCGGCAAATGGGTGCTCGACCAGATGACGCGGTGGCAGTCGATGAACTGGGACTACTCCGGACGGCTCCAGAAGGCGCAGATGGACACCGACACGGTCGTCGCCAACCGCGAGTTCCGGGTCCTGCCGTAGGCGGACGCCTCAGCGGTCCGGCGTCGACGGCGGTCTCGAGGTGCCCGTGTAGGGCTTGCCCATGGGGCCGATGGCGTCGACGTCGACCGCGACGAGGAAGGGGCGCGAGGCTCCGAGCGCGGCCTTGACCGCCGCCCCGAAGCCGGCGGCGGTCGAGACGCGCTCGGCCTCCACGCCGAGCGCCCGCGCCAGCCCGCAGAAGTCGGGGCGCCCGAGGTCGACGCCGATCCGCCTGCCGTACTGCTTGTCCTGGATGTTGCGGAGGATCCCGTACCCGCCGTCGTCGAAGACGATGACGACGACGGGGAGCTGTTGCTGGGCGATCGTGGCCAGCTCGGTGGCGGTCAGCATGAAGCCGCCGTCGCCGACCATGCAGATGACCGGTGAGGGACGGTTGGCGACGGCGGCGCCGAGGCTGTGGGCGAGGCCGAGGCCGATCGCGAATCCGTTCGGCATGATCGCCGTCCGGCTGCGCCTGACCGGCAGCAGCCTGTTCCCCCACGTGTAGGCGGGGATGGTCGAGTCCTTCACCACGACGGTCTGCTCGTCGAGGAGCGCCGCCAGGGCGTCGAGCAGCTCCGACTGGGGGCCGATGGCGGCCCGCAGTCGCCCGCGCGCCCGTGACGCCACCGACGCCACCTGCTCGCGCCAGCTCGAGTTCTCCTCGTGCGGTTCCTGCTCCAGCTGGCCCAGCACGAAGGCGAGGACCTCCTTGGCGTCGCCCCTCGCCTCGACCGTCGCCGGGTAGCTCCGGGCGGGAACACTCGGGTCGACATCGATCTGGACGACCGTGGAGGGCAGCGTCATTCGCCAGTTCTCCGTGTTGGGTCCCTGGTAGCGGGTGCCGACACCGATCAGCACGTCTGCCTCCCCGAGCAGCTCCCGGACCTCTTCATCCCACGAGAGGTTGCCGATCGACAAAGGGTCGTCCTCGGGGAGGACCCCGCGTGCATTCGGCGTGGTGAGCACGCCGGCCCCGATCCGGCGGGCGAGAGCGGCCACCTCTTTCTCGGCGCCGGCTCGGACCGCCCCACCGCCTGCCCAGATGACCGGCCGGCGGGCCGCCCCGATTCGCTCGGCCGCCTCTGCCCAGGCCGCCGGCGCCGCCTCGCGCTCTGCCCGTCCCTCGCCGCCGACCGGCGGGGGCCAGCCGTCTTGGGCGGTCTCGGCGTACTGCAGGTCGATCGGGATCTCGACCGAGACCGGACCCTGGGGAGCGGTGGTGGCCGCCGCGATGGCGCCGGCCACGCTCGAGGCGACCTCCTCTGCCCGCTCGACGCGCACGACCTGCTTGGAGACCGAGCCCAGCATCGAGGCCTGGTCGGGCACCTCGTGGATGAATCCCCGGTTCAGGCCGAGGTACCTGGTCTCGATCTGCCCCGTCAGGTGGAGCACGGGGCTCCCCGAGACCCTCGCCTCGAGGAGGCCGCCCATGGCGTTGGCGGCTCCGGGACCGGTCGAGGTGACAAGGACGCCGAGCCGGCCGCTCACGCGTGCGTAGCCGTCCGCCGCCCCGGCGGCGGTCTGCTCGTGGCGGACGGTGACGGCCCGGATCGTCCCCCGCCGCCCGAGGGCGTCGTAGATGGGGAGGTTGTGGACGCTCGGGATGCCGAAGACGACCTCGACGCCCGCCCGCTCGAGGGCGTCCACGACGGCGTCTCCGCCGGTGTGGGGGGAGGAATCAGGACCGGGTCGCCGCGTGCTCACCTTTCCAACCGTAGTGGGGGGCGTGACCCGTCGAACTCTCGCTGCAACCGCAGGCCGCTTCATGGATCCCCGGCTCGCGCGCACCCCTTGAGTATCTTCCGACTGATGGCGCTCTCCCGGGCCGGCGACGACTTCTGCTTCGTCCATGCCGCCGACCTCCACCTCGACACGCCCTTCAAGGGGATCTCCGAGACGGCCCCGCACGTCGGCGCGGCCCTCCGGGAGGCCTCCCTCGACGCCTTCGACTCGCTCGTCGATCTCTGCCTCAGCCGCCGGGCCGCGTTCCTCGTGCTCGCCGGCGATCTCTACGACGGGCCGGAGCGTGGGCTGAGGGCGCAGCTGCGCCTCCTCGACGGCCTGCGGCGGCTGTCGGACGCCGGCATCGCAACCTTCATCGTCCACGGGAACCACGACCCGGTCGAGGAGGGCTGGTCGGCCGTGCAGACCTGGCCGGATCTGGTCCATGTCTTCGGTCACGATGCCGTCGCCGCCGTCCCGGTGGAGCGGGACGGCCGCGTGCTCGCGACGGTCCAGGGGATCAGCTACGAGCGCCGCGAGGTGACCGAGAACCTCGCTCTCGGTTTCGTGCGTCAGGCCGGCGAGGGGCTCCAGGTGGCCGTGCTCCACTGCAATGTCGCCGGTGCGCCCGACGGCCACGCGCCCTACAGCCCGTGCACCCTCGAGGACCTGCGAGGAGTCGGCCTCGACTACTGGGCCCTCGGGCACGTCCACTCCCGCAGCGTGCTCTCCGGCGCGCCGGGCGGCAGCGAGAGCTGGGTCGTATATCCCGGCAACCTCCAGGCCCGCAGCCCCAAGCCAAGCGAGCTCGGGGAGAAGGGAGCGACGGTGGTGGAGGTCCGCTCCGGCCGGGTGGCGAGCCTCGAGGCCGTCCCGTGCGACCGCGTGCGCTTTGTCCTGCTCGAGCTCGACGTCTCGGCGCTCGAGGCCGTGATCGAGGTGAGGTCCCAGCTTGCCGAGGCGGCAGCAGAGCGGCTGGAGCGGGCGGGCGGGCGCTCCCTCGTCGTCCGGGCCCGGCTCGTCGGCCGATCGCCCGCCCACGAGGAGCTCCGCCGGGACGGGGTGCTCGACGACCTCCTCACCTCGCTTCGGGACGAGGCGGGACCCAGCACGCCCTTTCTCTGGTGGGACAGGATCGACGACGTCTGCCTCCCGAGTCTCGACGTCGAGCAGCTCCGCCGCGGCGACGACTTCGCCGCTGAGCTCGTGGCGGTCGCCGACGAGCTGAGCGAGGTCGGCATCGGCGAGGCGGAGCTCGGCGAGATCCTCGGCAAGGTGCCCCGCGAGGTGGCCCGGCTTGCGGCCGGGCTGCTCGAGGAGCAGGGCGCGTCGGCCGTGCTGATCGAGCAGTCGGTCATCGCCGCCCTCGACCGGCTGGAGCTCTCCTGTTGACCGGGCTCGCACCCGACGCGTCCGCCCGGGCCCGAGAGGGGGGCGACATGCTGGTCGCAGTCGAGCCAGGCGGGCAGGCGGCGCTTCGCGATGGCCGGCCGCCTCGGATCTCGTGGATCTCCATCGACGGCTTCGGTGCCCTCGCCGACGTCTCGCTCGAGCTGCTCGGTGCCGGGCTCACGGTGATGCTCGGCCCGAACGAAGCCGGCAAGTCGACCGTCTTCGACTTCCTCACGGCCGTGCTGTTCGGCTTCCCGCCTCGAAAGAGCGACGCCCGCTACCGTGCGCCGGTTCACGGCGGGCGCCACGGCGGCCGCATCGGCCTCAGCGACGCGGCCGGGCAGCCTTGGGTCGTCGAGCGGCACACGACGCCGCACAAGCACCTGGCGGTGACCCGGCCGGACGGCTCGGAGGGCGACGAGAGCGACCTGAGACGGCTCCTCGGAGGCGCCAACGTGGAGCTCTTCCGGGCCGTCTTCGCGGTCGACCTCGATGACCTGCGCCGGCTCGACGGGATGTCGAGCGACGAGGTCCGGGAGGTCATCTTCTCCTCCTCGCTGCTCGGGCAACGCCGCTCCGCCGCCAAGGCGATGAAGGAGCTCGACGCCCGCCGCGACGCTCTCGTGCGGCCCCGCCAGGGCGGGGAGGCGAACCTCGCGAGCGAGCGCTCGAGGGAGGCCCGGCGTCAGCTGGCCGCCGCCCGTGAGGCATCGCGGGCATTCGCCTCCATGCGCAAGCAGGTCGACGGTCTCGCCGCGGAGGTGGTCGAGCTCCGTCAGCAAGCAGAGTCGGCGCGGGCCGCGCTGAGAGACGCCACGCTGCTCGGCCGATCCTTCGAGGTGGTCCTCCGCCGGCGCGAGCTCGAGCGCCGGCTCTCCACGCTGGCGACGCTCGATGCCGGCGAGCAGCGGCTCCTCGCGAGAGAGCCGCAGCTCGGCTCCCTCGCCGCGCAGCTCTCGGGGCACCGCGAGCGGCTGGCCGGCTACCGGCAGCTCGTCGAGCAGGCGGCGAGCGTCCGCCGGTCGGTCGACCGCCGCCGGTCGGAGCTCGGCGGCGGGGACGTCGTCGAGCTCGCCGAGTCCGAGCGCTTCGATCCGTCGTCGCTCGGGGCCGAGCTCCGACCGCTCGTGGAGCAGGTCGAGCGGACCGAGCGCGAGGTCGCCGGTGCCCGCCTGGCCGCCGACCGCGCAGCCGAGGAGGCCGGCCAACTCGAGGCCCGCTACGGCGGGGACGCTGGCAGCGGGCCCCACCTCCCCGAGGCCTCCGCCCTCGAGGAGCGCCTGCTGTTGCTCCAGGAGCTGCGGCGGTGGCTCGGTCGCATCGACGAGCTCGAGCGGGACCTCGAGCTGCGCCGGCACCGCGAAGTGGTCGCAGAGTCGGCTCGCCAGGCGCCCGAGCGCCGCAAGCTCGCCGGTGCCCTCGCCGGCGTCGCCCTCGTGCTGGCGGTGCTCGCCGTGGCGCTGCTCGCCGGTCGGCAGGCGCCGGTCGGGGCAGGGCTCCTCCTGCTTGCAGGCGCTCTCGGCTGGCTGGCATGGCGGGTGGGGCGCCTCCGCGGCGACGAGCCGGAGGCAGGGAGCGTCCCCGGACCCCGGTCCGGCTCCGAGGCCGAGCTCGCTCACGCCCGAGGGCGTGTCGACGAGCTCGCCGGGACGCTCGTACCGCACGCGACAGCCGCCGGACGCTCGGTGGCCGGCGTCACCGGGCTGATCGACGAGACCGAGCTGCTGCTAGACCGCCGCCGCCGACTCGATGCCGAGCGGGAGCGGGTGCGCGACGCTCGCGACCGCTCGAGCGCCGCCTCGCACGAGGCAGGCCGGCTCACCCGGGTCGCCGAGCGCGCCCGGGCGGACCTGGCGGCATTCGCCGACCGCGTCGGGCTCGACGCCTCCCTGACCGGGACCCAGCTCAAAGAGCGCCTCGGCATGCTCGCCGAGCTGCGCCAGCGCCTTCAGGCCCTCGGCCGGATCGAGGGCGAGCTCTCCCTCGCCTCCGAGTCCATCCTCCGATTCGAGGACTCGCTTTTCGACCTCGCCGCCCACGTAGGGGTCGCCGGCGCGGCGGCCGCCGATCCCGGCGGGCTGGCCTCGGGGCCAGATCCTCTCCCCGAGGCAGTGGTCGAGCAGACGCTCGGCGAGATGTCTGCGGTCCTCGGCCGCCTGGCGACGAGGGTGCGGGAACGCCGGGAGGCAGAGCAGGCGGTCGCCGCCTGCGAGCGCGAGCTCTCCATGGCCCTCGGAGAGGGTCACCACGCCCTCGAGCTTCGAGAGGAGCTCGATTCCGGACGGGTGATCGACTGGCAGGAACGGGCCGCGGAGGCGACCGAGTCCCTGTCCTCCCTCGAGGAGCGCTACGAGCAGGCGGTGCGCGATCACGAGGCCGGGAGCCGCCAGCTCGCCGAGCTGGCGCGGTCGGCGGCCGTGCCCGAATGGGAGCAGCGCTGCCAGGAGCTCGAAGAGGAGCTCGAGCGGGCGGTGCGGTCGTTCCTCGTCGTGAGCGGCGCGAGGACGCTTCTGCAGAGGACCCTCAAGCGCTACGAGGAGCAGCGCCAGCCTGCTGTGCTCGACCGGGCGGCACGCCACTTCGAGGCGGTGACCGAGGGCCGCTACGTGCGCCTCGCCGTCGACTCGGCCCCCGACGGCTCGAAGCCGTCGGTGAGGGCGCTGCGACCCGACGGCCAGCACGTCGATGCAACCGAGCTCAGCAGGGGGACGATGGAGCAGCTCTACCTCTGCCTGCGCCTCGGCCTCGCGGAGTCGTTCGCCGAGCGGTACCTGCCTCTCCCCATCGTCCTCGACGACGTGCTCGTCAACTTCGATCCCGCTCGCCAGGAGGCGGTGGCGCGGGAGCTCGTGCGTGCCGCCGACCGGCACCAGGTGCTCCTGCTCACCTGCCATCCCCAGCTCGCCGAGCTCGTGACCGCCGCCGGCGGCGAGCTCAAGACCAAGACGGTCCGCCTCGAGCGGACGCGCTGAGCGGCGTCAGAACGAGGTCGTCGAGAAGGGCGGGACGGGCCCGAGAAAGAGCCGGTCGGCCGTCGCGAGCGCTCGAGGGCTGGCCGCCTCGAGCAGTCCTATCTGCGCCAGCGCGCTCGGGCGCAGCCCGCCCAGGTAGAGCGAGGCGAGCACCGAGACGTCGGCTGTCAGGTCGGCGGCCCCCCCGAGGGGGAGCCGCTCGACCGCAGCCGTGCCGTTCCCCTCGACGCTCAGGTGGTAGCGACCGGTGTTCCACTCGCAGAACGGATCGGTGACCGCCACCGTGAGCTCGCCGTCACAGAAGTACCCCCGGGCGGCGAGGCTCGCCGCCACCTCGACGAGACGGGCGTAGGTGTGCTCGCCCGTGCGGAGCGGCACCATGCGCCGGGGATCGGAGAGCAGCCAGCGGACCGGCTCGTCGGTCGGGCGGTGACCCGTGACGAGGGTGTCGACGAGGTCGACCTCGAGGAGGTACGACCACAGGGCGAGGTAGGACGAGTCCCTCAGCGCGCAGAGCTCGACGAGGTGGAGCACGCGCCCCGAGACGCCCGGGTCCCGCCCGATCCGGTAGACGGCGTACCCGACCGGCTCGCCCGCTTGGACGCACTCCACGAAGAAGCGCCCCTTCTGCTCGTCCTCGGTGGTTACCCCGAGGAGGTCCTCCCATCCGAGCCTCAGGCGGGAGACCTCCCCCGCCCGGGTGGGCTGGTGAGCCGCCAGCAGCGGCGGGAAGTGCCGCTCTGCCTCGTCCCGCTCGACGAAGCGGACCGCCACGCCCGAGAGGTCGACGCGCTCCGGCCAGAGCAGCGAGAGGTCCCGCTTCTCCAGCCGGTACGTGCTGGCGAGGGTCGCAGGGCCGTACCCGAAGCGCTGGTAGATACGGGCCTCGCTCGAGGTGAGCACCGCCAGATCCTCGCCCCGCGCCCGCAGGTCGTCGAGCTGGTACCGCATCATCGAGCGCAGCCGGCCCTGGCGGCGGTGAGTAGGCAGGACGGCGACCCCGACGACCGCTGCCACTGGCGCCACGACCTCGCCGGGCAGGGTCATCTGCGCCGGCTCTGAGGTGACGGTGCCGGCGATCTCGGCGCCGTCCCGGCTGACGAGCAGGCGGTCGGGGATGGTCGCCTTGCGCAGCGCTTGCCGGTAGGCGGACGGGATCCGTTCGCCGAAGCCCCGCTCGAGAATCTCGAAGACCGACTCGACCTCGTCATGGGTGACCGGTGTGGTCACGACCTCGTTGATCGAGGGACCCCCTTTTTGTGCGGGGAGGCTCAGGCCTCCCCGGCGATCGCCTTGCGGATCAACTCGACGCGCTCCTCGGAGGCGTTGACGTCCTCGCCCTTTGTCTCGAACAGCGCCCGGCGGTCGGCCTCGGCCTCCTCGGCGGCGCTCGAGTCGGCGGCCGCCAGGCGGGCCTCGATGCCCTCGGCGGCGAGCCGCTCGGCCTCGGCGACGAGGGCGGAGACCATCTCGTCCTCCGGCACGACACGGACGATCTGACCCTTGATGAACAGGTGCCCCCGCTTGCGCCCTGCCGCGATGCCGAGATCGGCCTCGCGGGCCTCGCCCGGGCCGTTCACGACGCAACCCATGACGGCGACCTGGATGGGCAGGTTCTTCTCCTCGAGGGCCGCCTGCGCCTGCTTGGCGACCCCGATCACGTCGATCTCGGCGCGGCCGCAGGAGGGGCAGGCGATGAGATCGAGACCCTTGCGCTCCCTGAGGCCCATCGCCTCGAGCAGCTGGCGCCCCGCCCGCGCCTCCTCGACCGGGTCGGCGGTGAGGGAGTAGCGGATCGTGTCGCCGATGCCCTCGGCGAGGAGGGTGGCGATGCCCGCCGTCGCCTTCACGAGCCCGGAGGGCGGGGGACCGGCCTCGGTCACGCCGAGGTGGAGCGGGTGGTCGAAGGTCTCCGAGGCGAGACGGTAGGCCTCGATCATGAGCGGAACACTGGAGGCCTTGACCGAGATCTTGACGTCCTCGAAGCCGACCTCCTCGAAGTAGGCGAGCTCCATGCGGGCCGACTCGACGAGCGCCTCGGGCGTGGCTCCTCCGAAGCGCTTGTAGAGCTCGGGATGCAGCGATCCGGCGTTCACCCCGATCCGGATCGGCACCCCGCGGTCCTTTGCCTCCGAGGCGACGAGCTTGATCTCCTCCGGCTTGCGGAGGTTGCCCGGGTTGAGGCGGAGACCCTGCACCCCGGCCTCGAGGGCGGCGAGAGCCATCTCGTGGTGGAAGTGGATGTCGGCGATGATCGGGACCGGGGAGCGCGGGATGATCCTCGCCAGCCCCTCGGCGGCCGCCTGCTCGTTGCAGGTGCAGCGGACGAGGTCGGCGCCGGCGGCTGCCAGGCCGTAGATCTGGCTGAGCGTGCCGTCGACGTCCGCCGTCTTGGTCGTGGTCATCGACTGGACCGAGACCGGCGCGCCCCCGCCGATCAGGACGTCTCCGACGGCGATCTGCCTCGTCGTGCGCCGTTCGGCGTTGCTGACCGCAGCCCGTGCCATGCGGGCAGCCTACCGGCGCCGGGACCGGCTCCCGGTGCCAGCTGCAGGTCAGCCTCCTGGCAGGTGGACCGGCTGGACGATGTTGGCGTAGAGGGCGCCGAGGCCGAGCACGACGATGAAGGCCAGGAAGACGTAGGCGACCGGCATCAGCTTCAGCACGTCGGCGTGGTACCGCCGGCCGCTTCGCGAGCGCAGCCGTTCGTAGACGGCGATGGCGACGTGGCCGCCGTCGAGCGGCAGCATCGGGAAGAGGTTGACCAGCCCGACGAAGAGGTTGATCTCGGCGAGGAGGAGCAGGAGGTAGCCCGGGCTGACCGAGGCGGCCTGCGAGCCGACCTGGATCACGCCGACGATCGAGAGGACTGAGCTGCCCGACGAGGCGGAGGAGGAGCCGCCCGGGGTGCTCGAGGGGTGGGAGGGGTGGTTGCCGGCCGTCGCGACCGAGTGGGCGAACTGGCCGAGGCCGTGGAAGGAGAAGACGGCCGTGAGGCCGTGCACCGTGGCCGAGACGAGGCTCCCGAACTCGCCTGCCGCCCGGGGGACGCTGGCGAGCGGCCCGACAGTCCGGTTGGTCCCGGAGGTGAGCTCCACGCCGATGATGCCGCTCGCCTTCCCCGACGGCCGCGGCAGCCGCTGGCCGCCGTAGTACTCGGTGACGCTCTTGTCGCTGACGGGGCGCACCTCGAGATGGCGGAGCGTGCCGTTGCGCTCGACCACCACGTGGAGCACCTGGCCGGCGTGCGAGCCGATCGCGTGCTGGAGCACGGCGAAGGAGGTCACCTTCCTGCCGTCGACCGAGACGAAGCGGTCGCCTGGGCGGATCCCCGCCTTCTGCGCCGGGGACGGGCCGTTCGAGAAGTGGAGCATGCCTCCCACGTACGGGGTCGTCGTCACCGGCACGCCGACCAAGGCGAAGTAGCTCCAGCACAGCACGAGGGCGATGAGAAGGTGCATGCTCGAACCGGCCACCGCCACGGCGAAGCGCCTCGGGAAGCTCGCCTGCCGGTAGCTGCGGGGCTCGTCCTCGGCGGCGACGTCCTCGAGCATGGTCATCCCGACGATCTTCACGTAGCCGCCGGCGGGCAGCAGCTTGACGCCGTACTCGGTCTCGCCCCTGCGCACCGACCACAGCCTCGGCCCGAAGCCGAGGAAGTACTCGGTCACCTTCATCCCGCTCACCTTGGCGGCGGTGAAGTGGCCGAGCTCGTGCAGCATGATCATGGCGACGAGCGCCAGCACGACCACGAGGACGTTGACGGCGTGGAGCTCGACCGCCAGCACGACGCCGGCGGCCACGACGACGAGCAGCCGCAGAACCGCCGAGAGGTTCTGCCGGGCCGGCGAGGCGGCCGGAGCCGCCAGGGGCGGGTCGCTCACGCAGCCCGGCTTCGGGCCGCCACCGCCGCGCGGGCACTCGCCCGGGAGGAGCGGTCGGCCTCGAGCACGTCCTCGATGCTACAAAGCGCGGTCTGCTCGAAGGTGTCGAGGACGTCGGAGACCACCGCCGCGATCCCGCTCCAGCCGATCGTCCCCTCGAGGAAGGCGGCGACGGCGACCTCGTTGGCGGCGTTCAGCCAGGCGGGAGCGGCGCCGCCGACGCGGGCGGCCTCGAAGGCGAGGCGCAGGCAGGAGAACGTCTCGAGGTCGGGCGGCTGGAACTCGAGCGAGGAGAGCTTCGACCAGTCGATCTCGCCGAACGGGTGAGCCAGGCGATCCGGGTAGGACAGGCAGTAGCCGATGGCCAGGCGCATGTCCGGACGCGAGAGCTGGGCGATCGTCGAGCCGTCGGAGAACTCCACCATCGAGTGGACGACCGACTGCGGGTGGACGACGACCTCGATTCGGTCGATGCCCACTGCGAACAGCTCGTTCGCCTCGAGGACCTCGAGGCCCTTGTTCATGAGCGTCGAGGAGTCGACGGTGATCTTCGGGCCCATCGACCAGGTCGGGTGCGCAAGGGCGTCGTCCACGGTGACGTCCTCGAGCTCGGCGGCAGACCGGCCGCGGAAGGGGCCGCCGCTGGCGGTGAGGACGAGCTTGCGCACCTCGGCCATCTGCCCGCGCCCGGCCGAGCGAAGGCACTGATGGATGGCGCAGTGCTCGGAGTCGACCGGGAGTATCTCGGCGCCCGGCGTCTGGCGGGCCCGCTGGACGACGGGAGCGCCGGCGATGAGCGACTCCTTGTTGGCGAGCGCCAGCCGCTTGCCGGCCTCGAGCGTGGCGACGGTGACGTCGAGGCCGGCGAAGCCGACCACGCCGTTCAAGACGACGTCGACGTCACCCTCGGCGGTGAGGGAGGCGAGGGCGCCGGTGCCGCAGCGCAGCTCGGTGCCCGCCGGCAGGCGTCGCTCGAGCTCGGCCCCGCGCTCGGGCTCGGCGAGCGCGACGACACGGGGGTGGAACTCCTCGGCCTGGGCAACAAGGAGGTCCACCGAGGAGCAGGCGCCGATGGCAACGACCTCGAAGGCCTCCGGGGCCGCCCTCACGACGTCGAGCGCCTGGGTGCCGATCGAGCCCGTGGAGCCGGCGAGCGCCAGGCGGCGAGGAGTCCCCTGGGGCTCAGCCATGGAAGAGGCGGACGAGGAAGTAGGTGGCCGGAAGCACGAAGAGCAGGGCGTCGACCCGGTCGAGGACGCCGCCGTGGGCGGGCAGGAGCCGGCCCATGTCCTTCAGCTTGAGGTCCCGCTTGATCATCGACTCGGCGAGGTCGCCGATCGGGGCGAGCACCGCCGCCACGATCCCGAGCAGGGCTGCCCTCGGAAGCGTCCAGGGGTGCATCTGCGAGGTGACGGCGAGGGCGATGACGATCGCCGACAGGCTGCCGCCGATGAGCCCCTCCCAGGTCTTGTTGGGGCTCACCGCCGGCGCAAGCTTGTGCCGGCCGATCAGGCTCCCGATCGCATAGCCGCCGACGTCGTAGGCGACCGTGACCTCGATGGCCCCGAGCAGGTAGGCGACGCCGTGACCGGCGGGGAAGGCAGCCGGGTCGAGCAGGAGCCCGGCGAAGGAGCCGAGCAGGGCGATCCAGCTGATGGCGAGCATGGTCACCGAGGCGTTCACCACGACCGAGCGCCGTGTGACGCCGAAGAGGTACCAGCTGACGGTCGCCACGAACGCCAGCGCGCCGACGAGCGGGAGGGCGACGGGCCCCTTCAGGTAGGCGGCCACGACGACACCCGGCGCGGCCACCAGCCCGACGAGGGCGGCCGGCTCGAAGCGCGCCTTGCGCAGCGCCTGGAAGCACTCGGCGGCTGCCAGCAGCAGCACGAACGAGACCATGCCGAGGGCGGCGGCCGAGCCGAGGTACAGGCAGGCGAGCACCACGGCCCCGATGGCGAGCCCCGTCACGGTGGCGACGACCGGGCTGCGCCCGGCCTTGTCCCGGCGAGACGGCGGGCCGGGCGCCTCATGGGCGGGCTCGTGGCGGCGGGCGAACAGCACGCGGCCGGACGAGGCGAGCGGGAACCGGCTCTGCTCGGGGCGCTCGGGCTCTCGGGCCGGGTCGCCCGGTGGCGGCCCCCCGGGGAGGGGCGGCCCGAAGGCGAGGCGGGCGCTCTCGTCTCCCGCCGGCTCCTCGGGCTCCGCCGGCAGGGGGGGGCCGAAGTCGAAGAGGTCGTCCTCGGTCGAGGCGTGCTCGAGGATCGGGACGGCGCCCGTCACGATCTCGGTGAAGGCCTCCTGGTCCTGCTCGAAGTCGCGCTCGGACTCACGCCAGACCGGGCCGGGGATGGACGGTTCGGGGGCCTCGCTGCCGCGCAGCAGCACCCTCGGGATCTCGCGGGTGGGGGGATCGGTCCAGTCGGGCAGCTCGACGCCCTGGATGATCTCCTCGGGCACGGCCTCCTCGAAGAGCTCCTCTCGGTGGGCGAGGTGGCGGGGGGTGGGCCGGGGGACCTGGCGGGCACGGGCCTCGGCGCCCGTCGAGCGCATGAGGCCGGCGGCGACGCCGGCCTCGACCCCGGCGATGCGTGCGCGGCCGATGTTCGAGCTCGGAAAGCGCCTGGTGGGTGGGACCCTGTCGGCCCCGTCGCCGGAGGGCCCCTCTTCCTGCTCAGGCGGAGCCTGGTCGCGCTCGGACTCGTTCCGGTCGTGTCGATCTTCCATGGTCAGAGCTCGAGAAGCTCCTTCTCCTTTGATGCGAGGAGCCGGTCGATCTCGCCGACCAGCTCGTGGGTGAGCTTCTCGAGCTCCTTCTCGGCCCGATCGAGCTCGTCGGAGGACAGGTCGCCCTCCTTCTCGAGGCCCTCGAGCTCGTGGCGGGACGCTCGGCGCACGTTGCGCACGGCGACCCTGCCGTCCTCGGCGCGCTGGCGCACGACCTTCACGAACTCCTTGCGGCGCTCCTGGGTGAGCTCGGGGAAGACGAGACGGATGACCGCGCCGTCGTTGGCGGGGTTGACCCCGAGGTCCGAGGAGCTGATCGCCCTCTCGATCGCCTTCATCGCGCCCTTGTCGTACGGAGTGATAACGAGCACCCGGGGCTCGGGGATCTGGAAGCCGGCGAGCTGCTGGAGCGGGACCTCCTGGCCGTAGTAGTCGACCTTCAGCCGCTCGACGAGGGCGGGCGTCGCCCGTCCGGTGCGCACCGAGGCGAAATCGGCCCGGGCGTGCTCGACGGCCTTGTGCATGCGCTCGCGACACTCCTCGAGGGCGGCTTGGACCAACTCGTCGTTCACGAGATCAGCGTACCTATCCGCTCGCCGGCGAGGGCAGCCCTCACGTTGCCCGGCGACATGATGTCGAAGACGAGGATCGGGATCTGGTTGTCACGACAGAAGGTGACCGCCGTCAGGTCCATGACGCGGAGGTCCTGGCTGATGACGTCCATGAAGCCGATCTCGTCGTAGCGCACGGCGTCGGGCCGGATGCGGGGATCGGCGCTGTAGACGCCGTCGACGCCGGAGTGGGTGCCCTTCATGATCACCTCGGCATCGATCTCGGCCGCCCGGAGGGCGGCCGGCGTGTCGGTCGTGAAGTAGGGGCTCCCCATCCCGGCAGCCAGGATGACCACCCGGCCCTTCTCGAGGTGGCGGAGCGCCCTCCGGCGGATGTAGGGCTCACACACCTCCGCCATGTGCACCGCCGAGAGGACCCGGGTCGGCTGGCCCGCCCGCTCGATGGCGTCCTGCAGGGCGAGGGCGTTGATGACGGTCCCGAGCATGCCCATCGCGTCGGAGGTGGCGCGGTCCATGCCCTCGCCGGCACCGAGCGTGCCCCGCCAGATGTTGCCGCCGCCGACGACGACCGCCATCTCGGTCCCGAACTCGCCGCAGGAGGCGGCGATCTCCTTCGCGAGGCGCGAGACGATGGCCGAGTCGATCGTCTCGTCCGAGGAGGTGCTCGCGAGCGCCTCCCCAGAGATCTTCAGCACCACCCGCTTCCAGCGGGAGGGGGCGAAGGGCTCGGCCGGCTCCTCAGCGCTCTCGTCGGACATCTCCTCAGATCCCCTCCTCGTGCCGCTGGCGGTGGCGCTAGCTGCCGACGACGACCTGGGCGAACCGGCGGACTTCGGCGCCGGCGAGCAGCTGCGAGATCGTCTGCTTCTCGTCCCGCACGTAGGACTGGTCGAGCAGGACCCGCTCTTTGAACCAGCCGTTGAGACGTCCCTCGACGATCTTCGGGAGTGCAGCCTCGGGTTTGCCCTCGTTCCGGGCGATGGTCGTCGCGGTCTGCCGCTCGGCCTCGACGAGCTCGGCCGGCACGTCCTCGCGGCGGAGGTACTCCGGCCGGGTGAAGGCGATGTGGACGGCGAGGTCGTGAGCGAGATCCTGAGAGCCGCCGATGACCTCGACGAGGACGGCGTTCACGCCCCGGCCGTGCTGGATGTGAAGGTAGCTGTCGAGGATCGCCCCCTCGGCTGCCTCGAAGCGCACGGTCCGGCCGAGGGCGACGTTCTCCTTCGAGGTGGCCGCCAGCTTCTCGATCCGCTCCCGCTGGACGGCGAGCGCCTCCTCGCCGCCCGTGGCGAGCTCGGCGGCGAGCTCGTCGACCAGCTGGACGAACTCGGCCGACTTGGCAACGAAGTCGGTCTCGCACTCGAGGGCAACGACGGCGCCACGGGCGGCGTCGATCACGACCGCCACCGCCCCCTGCGAGCGCTCACGGTCCGCCCGCTTGCCGGCGCTGATCTTGCCCTTCTCGACCAGCCACTTCGCCGCCGCCTCGAGGTCACCCCCGTTCTCCTCGAGCGCCTGCCGGCAGTCGAGGATGCCCGCCCCCGTCCGCTTGCGCAGGTCGGCGACGTCCTTCGCGCTGTACTCAGCCATTGCGTGTCCTTCGTTCGTTCCTCGTGGGCTCACTCGCTGACAGGCTCGGCAGAGGCGGCGGGCGCCTCCTCGGCCACAGCGGACGGCTCAGACGGCTCGGCAGAGACGGGGGGCGCCCCCTGGCCGTCCACGGCGGGCGGCTCGGCAGAGGCGGGGGGCTCAGCCGGCTCGGCAGCCGGCGCTGCCCCGGCATCCTGGACCGGGGCCGACTCCGCCGCAGCAACCGTCCGGGCCGCGGCGGGCGCCTGAGCGGGCGGCAGCGAGTCGCCGACCCGGGGACCGCCCCGCTCGGCGATCGCCTGCCGCGAGGCGATGTAACGGCCCTCGGAGACGGCGTCCGCGATGACCCGGCACATGAGGCGACCGGCCCGGATGGCGTCGTCGTTGCCGGGGATGACGTAGTCGATCACGTCGGGGTCGCAGTTGGTGTCGACGACGGCGACGACCGGGAGGCCGAGCTTGCGGGCCTCGGTGACGGCGATGTGCTCCTTCTTCGTGTCGATCACGAAGATGGCGTCCGGCGGGCCCTGCAGGCGGCGGATGCCCCCGAGGTTGCGCT
Organism: Actinomycetes bacterium; assembly: GCA_021797795.1. Taxonomy (GTDB): domain Bacteria; phylum Actinomycetota; class Acidimicrobiia; order Acidimicrobiales; family Bog-793; genus JAKACF01. The sequence goes on from JAJZZB010000044.1 coordinate 16,830, forward strand.
CGAGCTTCTCGAGCTCGCGCTCGTTCATGAGCGCTTCCTTCTTCGGCATGGCGGCGAAGTCGCCGGCCTTGCGCGAGGACTCGAGCTCGTCGAGCTTGCGCACGCGGCCGGCCACCGTCTGGAAGTTGGTGAGCATGCCGCCGAGCCAGCGCTGGTTGACGTACGGCATGCCGCAGGCGGCCGCGAACTCCGCCACCGGGTCCTGGGTCTGCTTCTTCGTCCCGACGAACAGGATGCTCCCCCCGCCGGCGACGAGGTCCCTCACGAAGGAGTAGGCGGAGCTGATCCGGTCGAGGGTCTGGTTGAGGTCGATGATGTAGATGCCGTTGCGCTCACCGAAGATGAACCGCTTCATCTTCGGGTTCCAGCGCCTCGTCTGATGGCCGAAGTGGACGCCGGCCTCCAAGAGCTGCTTCATCGTGACGACTGCCACGTGTCATCCTCCCGACGGTTGAGCTGATCCGGGCACAGGCGCCGGCTGGGCGACCGCGGGCGTACCCGGACGAGACTGTTCTGTGATCGGGGCCCCGGGCGGGACCCCGTCCAATCGTAGCCGCTGGTGAGGGGGCCGCCGCCAGGGCGGCCGCTCAGGCGATCTGGTCGCGCAGGCGGTGGCGGAGGTGGGTGACGGCCTTGGTGTGGATCTGGCAGGCCCGGCTCTCTGTCACCCCGAGGATGTCGCCGATCTCGGCGAGGTTGAGGCCCTCGTAGTAGTAGAGGGTGAGCACCGTCCGCTCTCTGTCGGGGAGGCCGACGATGCTGCGGGCGAGCAGGCTTCGGATCTCGGCCGACTCGACCGTCGCCACCGGGCCGTCGCCCGAGTCCGGGATCATGTCGCCGAGCGTGCGCTCCCCCTGCCCGCCGCTGAAGAGCACCTCGTCCAGCTGCAGGACGCCGGCGCGGGCGGTCTGGCGGAGCAGGAGGTCGAGCTCGGAGGAGGAGATCCCGAGCTCGGTCGCCAGCTCCTCGTCGGTCGGGGAGCGCTTCAGGGCGTGCTCGAGCTTGGAGTAGGCCTGGTCGGCCGCTCTCGCCTTGGCGCGCACCGAACGGGGGACCCAGTCGATCGAGCGGAGCTCGTCGAGGATCGCCCCCCGGATGCGCGGGACGGCGTAGGTCTCGAACTTCACGCGCCGCGCCATGTCGAACTTCTCGATGGCGTCGATCAGGCCGAGGATGCCGTAGCTCACGAGGTCGGCCTGGTCGACCGAGTCCGGCATCCGGGAGAGCACCCGGCCGGCGACGTACTTGACGAGCGGCGAGTAGTGCAGGATGAGCCGGTCCCTCGTCTCCCGGTCCGGCCTCTCCTTGTAGGTCTCCCAGAGGTCGTCGACTCGCTCGATGCGCGAGAGGTCGACGGCGCTCACGTCGCCCTCGGGTGGGCGCGGCGGTAGGCGCTCACGAGGCGCTCGGTCGAGACGTGGGTGTAGACCTCGGTCGTCCGCAGGCTGGCGTGGCCGAGCAGCTCCTGGACCACCCGCAGATCGGCGCCACCGTCGAGCAGGTGGGTGGCGTAGGTGTGCCGGAGCGCGTGCGGATGGGTCGGCACCGGCGAACGGGCGTCGAGGACCCGGCGGACGTCGCGCGGCCCGATGCGGCGCAGCCGGTGGTTGACGAAGACGGCCGGGCCGGCAGCCGACAGCTCGCCCACCTCCGGGCGGCCGCGCTCGAGCCAGCCCGAGAGCGCCTCGGCGGCCGGCTCGCCCATCGGGACCCGGCGCTGCTTCGCGCCCTTGCCCCAGACCGTGAGGGCGCCCCTCGGCAGGTCGACGCCATCGAGGTCGAGCCCGCACAGCTCGCTCACCCGCAGCCCGGCGCCGTAGAGCAGCTCGAGGAGGGCGTCGTCGCGAAGCCGCCAGGCCGGCTGCTGGTCGTCGAGGGCGGCCCGGTCGGGCTCGAGGAGCTCGTGCAGCTCCGAAGGGCGGAGCACCCGGGGCAGCCGGGCCTCGCCGGACGGGGCGGCGAGGCGCCGTGCCGGGTCGGCCGGGATCTGGCCGGTGCGCGTGAGCCAGGCGAAATAGCCCCTGATGGAGGAGGCCTTCCGCGAGATCGTGCGCCGGGCGTAGCGACGGGTGGCGAGATAGGCGAGGTAGCGGCGCAGAAGGAGGCGGTCGACCTCGCCCGGGTCGCCCACGCCCGCCCGCTCGAGCCACTCGACAAGTGCCGCGACGTCGGACAGATAGGCTCTCCGTGTCGCCGGCGCGTCCCCCGCAAGCGAGCTTCGATACCCCTCGAGCTCGTAACCCACACCGCAACGCTACCTGAGTGGCGACCCTCCGGCAGAGGTCCCGGCTCCGATGACGCGTCGCGGGTCGACTTCGGCGACAATGGAGAGATGGCGAGCCGGATCCTCCTCGTGGAGGACGACGAGCGCATCCGCACCTCGATGCGCCTCTCCCTCGAGGACGAGGGATACGAGATCGAGGAGGCGGCGAGCGGCGAGGAGGCCCTCGAGTCGCACGCCCGGGCGCTCGTCGGCGAGCCCTTCGACCTCCTCGTCGTCGACATCATGCTGCCGGGGATGGACGGCTTCGCCTGCTGCAGGGAGCTGCGCCGCACGAGCACGGTGCCGATCATCATGGTGACGGCCCGGACCGACACCCACGACGTCGTGGCGGGCCTCGAGGCGGGCGCCGACGACTACGTCACCAAGCCGTTCGAGCCGAAGGAGCTGGCGGCCCGCATCCGGGCGCTGCTCCGCCGGGCCCGGGCCGGTGACGACGGACCGGTCTCGCTCGTCTTCGACGACCTCGAGATCCTGCCCGAGGCGGGCGTCGTGAAGCGCGACGGCGAGGAGGTCCACCTCACCCGGACCGAGTTCCTCCTCCTGTGCGAGCTGGCGGCCAACAGCGGCAAGGTGCTCTCGCGCGAGCAGCTGCTCGAGCGGGTGTGGAGCTACGACTACTTCGGCGACGGCCGCCTCGTGGACGTGCACGTGCGGAGGTTGCGCACCAAAGTCGAGCGGGACCCGAGCGAGCCGCGCCACGTGCTCACCGTCCGGGGCCTCGGCTACAAGCTCGCACCGTAGGAGCGATGCGCCACAGGAGCCGAGCGAGATGAGCGCCCCCGGCGGCCTGCTCCGGCGGACCCGCTCGGGACGGAACCACCGCCACGGCCCCGGCGCGCCCGACGGAGCCGCCCCGCTCGGCGCCGAGCACCTCGCCGGACCGGCGGGCGCCCAGGAGGACGGCCGCCACCGCCGGCGCCACCTCGGGCTGCGCGCCCGGATCACCCTGCTGTTCGCCCTCGGTGCCGCCATCTTGTCGGGCACGATCGCCGCCATCACCTACTACTCGGTTCGCAGCTCGGTGCTCGACCAGCAGCGCGCCTCGCTCACCCATGAGGCGAGCGCCAGCGCCTACCTCATCCAGCCCGGGCTGTCCCCGACCGCCGTCTACTACGCCAGGCTGCTCTCCAACACCGCCTCGAGCGACGCCTCCGACACCTTGCTGTTCCACCACGACCACTGGTACGCCACGGCGGCGGCCTTCACGCCGCCCCGGCCGCTGCCCCGCGCCCTCGTCGACATGGTGGCCAGCCAGCACACCGCCGCCTCGCAGACCATCGTCGTGAACGGCCAGCCGGTCTACGCCGTCGGCATCTGGATCTCACCCGCCCAGTCCGCCTACTTCGAGCTCTTCCCGCTCTCCGAGGCCGCGCGGACCCTGCACGTCCTGCTCGCCTCGCTGCTGCTCGCCTCCCTCGTCGTCACCCTCGGGGGCGCCCTCGTCGGCAGCTGGGCGGCCAACCGGGCCCTCCGGCCCCTGCACGAGGCGGCCCAGGCAGCCCTCGACATCGCCGGCGGGCGCCTCGACACCCGTCTCGAGACCGAGGACTACGCCGACCTCGCCGTGCTCACCTCGTCGTTCAACCGGATGGCCGACCGGCTGCAGGAGCGGATCGAGCGGGAGGTGAGCTTCACCTCCGACGTCAACCACGAGCTCCGCTCCCCGCTCACCACCCTGGCGGCCTCCCTGGCGGTCCTCGAGGGGCGGCGCGACGAGCTGCCCGACCGCTCCCGGCGGGCGCTCGATCTGTTGAGCGCCGAGGTACGGCGCTTCCGCCGCCTCGTCGACGACCTGCTCGAGATCTCCCGCATCGACGCCGGGCTCTCGGACGTCTCCATGTCGGAGGTCTCCCTCGGCGGCCTCGTCCGGGCGAGCGTGGCGGCCACCTTGAAGCCCGTCCCGATCGAGCTCGAGGGCGCATCATCCGAGCGGTGGGTGCTCGTCGACAAGCGGCGCTTCGAGCGGATCATCGCCAACCTGCTCGACAACGCCCAGCACTACGCCGGCGGCGCAACCCGCGTGGCCGTCTCGGCCAGCGCCACGACCGCCCGCGTCGCCGTCGAGGACGAGGGCCCGGGGATCCCGCCCGAGGAGCGGGAGCGCATCTTCGACCGCTTCTCGCGGGGCTCGAGCGGGCGGCGCCGCGGCCTCGGCGAGGGGACCGGCCTCGGCCTCGCCATCGTCGCCGAGCACACGCGGGTCCTCGGGGGTCGGGTCTGGGTCGAGCCGAACGGCGCCCGCGGCGCCCGCTTCGTCGTCGAGCTCCCACTCCTCGAGGAGCGCCTCTCGTGAGAGCCGTCCGACTCGCCGCAGCGCTCTTCGCCCTGGCGGCGCTGCTCGCCGCCTGCGGCATCCCCGTCTCGAACGCCCCCGTGCCCCTGCCCCGCTCCGACGTGCCCGAGGCGCTCGTGGTCTCCCAGAGCGTCGAGGCGCGCTGCCCGTCGCACAACGCCAAGGTCGAGAACGTCTCGATCTATCTCGTGCAGGCCATCCAGGGCGACCTCGTCCGGGTCAACCGCTGCGTCAACCGGCCGGCGACCGTCCAGGAGGTGCTGAAGGTCCTCGAGGCCGGGCCCGTCGCGACCGACTACCACAACAACTACGAGAGCGCCCTCAACGTCGCCTCGAACCTCGTCTCGGTCGGGCCGGGGACGACGGGTGTCGGTCCCTGCCCGCGGCCGGCCAAGCCGGCCGGCCGCTGCGGGCTGGCGACGATCCGCCTCGACCATTATTTCAGCGAGCTGCAGCGCGAGGCCCCGATCCAGGAGCTCGGCCAGATCGTCTGGTCGCTCGCGAGGTCGCCCCTCGGGGTGACCGAGGTCCGCTTCCTCTCGCCAGCCGGCCGGCCCGTCGCGGTCGAGACGGCGACCGGCCGCTTCGTCGACAGGCCGGTGACCGTCAACGACTACCGCTTCCTCGGCCCCTGAGGCCCTAGGCCTCCGCCGGGACGGGGAGCTCGAGGCGGGGGGCATCGCCCCAGAGGCGCTCGAGGGCGTAGAAGCGCCGGGTCTCCTCGAGGAAGACGTGGACGACGAAGTCGCCGTAGTCCATGAGGATCCAGTGGGCGTCGTCCAGGCCCTCGACCGTCTTCGGGCCCCGGCCCCCGGGGGCGTGCTTCACCCGCCGCTCGATCTCCTCGGCGATCGCCCGCACCTGCCGGTCGTTCGAGGCGGAGGTGACGACGAAGTAGTCGGTGATCGCGAGCAGGTCGCCGACGTCGATCACGACGGTCGGCTCGGGCGTCTTGCTCGCGGCGGCCTCGACCGCCAGGAAGACGAGCTCAGTGCTCAAAGGACCGCTCACTTGCAGAGCGTCACCGTCGATCGCGGGAGCATGCTGCCGTTCATCTATCGCCACCATACAGGTTGCGCTCCCGGATCACGCGGATGGCGTCCGGCGGGATGAGGAAGTCGAGCGGACGCCGCGAGGCCGCCCGGTCCCGCAGGTCCGTGCTCGAGATCTCGAGGGCCGGGATCTCGACGGTGGTCGCCTTCCAGCCGGCGAGCGGCCCGTCCGAGCCGGTCCGGGCGACCCGGGTGCCGGGACGGTTGACGATGACGAGGCTGACGCCCCGGCGCACCTCCTCCAGCCGGATCCAGGTCCCGAGCATGGGCGCCACGTCGGCGCCGATGATGAGGTGCAGCTCGGCCCCGGGGTACCTGCCGGCGAGCTCGGCGACGGTGTCGGCGGTGTAGGACACCCCGCCCCGGTCGATCTCGACCGACGAGGCCTCG
>JAJZZB010000224.1 GCA_021797795.1 Actinomycetes bacterium
CGCTAGGCCAGCACAGGCCGTCGATGCGTACGGCGACAGAGCGGCGACCAGGTCCTCGCGCGAACTCGCCACACGCTCTCCGGTCGTCGCCAGCCGTTCGTCCCAGACGTCGAGGGTGAGCATGGCCTCCTTCGGCAACCGGCCTCCGAGCTGACGCAACAGGGCGTTGCGCTGACGGAGGATGCGCTCGAGCGACGCCCGCTCGGCTGCCAGGCGGGGAGCGGTCGCAAGCATGGCGTCGTCGAGGAGGTCGCGGCGCCCGGACGGGGAACCCTTCACGAGGTCGAGGTCATCGGGTGTGAACAGCGTCGTCTTCAGCACCTCGACGAGGTCCTTGGCACTTGTCACCCGCTGGCGGTTCACCACGGCGAGATCGCGGCGCCCGGCCTGCATTCGGACGTCGATGTCGAGCCGCCGGCTGCCCTGCACCAGCTCACAGGACACCCGCGCCTCGTCCTCGCCGCTCCTCAGCAGCGCATCACGTTGGACGCCCCGGAAGGACTTGAGCGTCGAGCAGTACGAGATCGCCTCGAGCAGACTCGTCTTGCCGGCACCGTTCTCGCCCCTGATGACGGTGAGCCCGCCGGGCGCCGGGTGGAGCTCGAGGTGCTCGAGGTTGCGGAAGTTCCTGACGGTGAGTGAAGTCACCGTCGTGACCCGCTCCCTCGGTAGCGGGCCGTCGCGCACCGGTGCGGGGTGGCTCAGGAGACCTTGACCGGCATGAGGAGGTAGCGGTACTCGTCCTCACCTTCGCCCCGGAGCAATGCCGGCTTACCGGGGTCGTTCACCTCGATGACGAGCAGGTCGGAGCGCAAGGCCTCCACTCCGTCGAGCAGGTAGCCCGGGTTGAAGGCGATCATGATGTCCTCGCCGGAGAACTCTCCTTCGAGCGCCTCGACCGCCCGGCCGCTCTCCGGTGTCAGGACCTGCAGCTCGACCCCTCCCTCGCGGAAGGACAGCCGGACTGGTGTGGTGATGTCCTTGCTGTCCCGGACGAGCAGCCGCACCCGACGAAGTGCTGAGGCGAAGTCCTCGCGCGATACCCGTAGCCGGTAGGCGTACGAGCTCGGGACAAGCCGGTCGACGTCGGGAAACTGCCCCCGTACGAGGCGGGTGGTGATCCGTACGCCGTCCAGGTCGAAGACAGCATCGAGGTCGCTGTGGCGGAAGCCGATCATCTCGTCCTGGTCGTCTTTCGCCTGGGAGACCAGCCGCTGCACTTCTCCCAGTGCCTTGGCGGGGACGAGGACCTGACTTCCCTCCTCGAGAGCGCTCATGCCTTCGAAATCCCTGAAGGCGAGCCGGTAGGAGTCCGTGGCGACGAGACGAAGGCCCTTCTCGGTGGCCTGCATCTGGACGGCCGTGAGCTGGGGAGCCCGTGAATCATCGGCGAGCGCCGCCCGGACGACCTGACGCAGCCCGTCGGCGAAAGTCACGGCCGGAAGGTCGATCCCCGAGGTCTCAGGCGAGCTGAGGCGGGTGATCTCCGCCCCCGCGGCGACACGGACGACGAACTCGGCCCGGCCAGCCGAGAACCTTGCTTCTTCCTCTCCCCCCGCCACTGAGACGGCACCGGACTCGAAGGACCGGACGATGTCGGTGACGAGGCGGGTCGGGACGAGGACCGTGCCGTCCTGCTCGCCGGCGACCTCACACCGGGCCTCGATGACGAGATCCGGGTCGGATCCCACGGCCTCGAGCACGTTGCTACGCAACGTGATCTGAAGCCCGGGTGCTGCGCCGCTCAAGGCCGAGCGGCTGGCGGATGCCCTGCTTGCGGTGACCAGGGTCTCGAGGAGGGTGTCGCGGTCCGCGCGGAACCTCACGGCAGTGTCTTCTCCTTCGGTATGGGAATTCGGTAACAGGAGTAGTAAGGGCTGTGGAGTGTGGATAAGTTCGCGTCATCCCTGCTAGATCGCGGTGAGGTTGTTCGCGAAGTATCCACGGTTGCCCACAGCGAGAACGGGGTAGTACCGCGCGCTTGGGGATAGCTGCCGCGCAATCCACGCATCGCAGCCAGCCTTCCACAGCCGAGACGGAAGTTCACCACTTGTGTGTCCACAGCTCAGTCACCGTGCTTGATCTGGACGATGAGCTGGGTGACCGTGTCGTAGATCTGCCGCCGTTCTCGCATCAGTGAGGAGATCTTCTCGACCGCGTGGATCACGGTCGTGTGGTCCCGGTCGCCGAATTCCCGCCCGATCGCTGGGTAGCTGTAGTCGGTCAGCTCACGGAAGAGGTACATGGCGATCTGCCTCGCGATCACGAGGGGCCGCCTCCGGCTGGGCCCGCAGAGCTCGTCGATGGAGAAGCCGAAGTGCGAGGCCGATGTGTCGAGGATCTGGCGGGCGGTGATCCGACGAGGCTGGCTCGCCGCCACGATGTCAGCCAGCACCGTCTCGGCGAGATCCCTTGTGAGGGGCTGGCGGTTGAGGCTGGCGAAGGCGGTGACCCTGATGAGGGCACCTTCGAGCTCGCGGATGTTGTCTTTCACGTTGGAGGCGATGAACTCAAGCACCTCGTCGCCGACCACCGCCCCCTCGTGCTCTGCCTTGGTGCGGAGGATGGCGATGCGGGTCTCGAGCTCGGGAGGCTGGATGTCGGTGGTGAGACCCGACAGCAGGCGGCTGCGGAGCCGGTCCTCCAGGGTGGCGATCGCTTTCGGCGGACGGTCGGAGGTGAGCACGATCTGCTTGGAGGCGCCGTAGAGGGAGTTGAAGGTATGGAACAGCTCCTCTTGGAGTGACTCCTTTTTGTCCATGAACTGGACGTCGTCGAGGAGCAGGACGTCGCACTCGCGGTAGCGGCGGCGGAATTCTGCCATGTCGGTCTTGGCGCGAAGGGTCTCGACGAACTCGTTCATGAAGGTTTCCGTCGAGACGTACCTCACCCGCAGACGCGGGAAGTTCTCCCGGACGTAGTTGCCGATCGCCTGCAGGAGGTGTGTCTTCCCGAGCCCTGCGCCGCCGTAGACGAACAGCGGGTTGTAACTGCGGGCGGGAGCCTCCGCCACCGACAGGGCCGCCGCGTGGGCGAAGCGGTTCGACGGGCCGATGACGAAGGCGTCGAAGCTGTAGCGGGCGCTGAACTGACCGTCGCTCTCCCTCTCCTTTTCACCACGAGACGTCCGGCTCGGCGAGAAGTCGTACCCGGCGCGTTGGGTCCGCGCGCTCTCGGCGACGAGCTCGGCGGCCATTGCCTGTCCTTGGGCGTCGCTTCGCAGCAGGTCGACGCCGCCGGCGGAGTCATGGGCCGTCTCGTCCACCTGGACGTCGAAGCGGATCGGGTAGTCCTTGCCTGTCGTGTCCGTGAGCGCGTCGTGCAAGAGCGCCTGGAAGCGCCCGTCCAGGCGGTCGCGCACCACGGCGCTCGGCACCGCCAGCACAAGCGTGCCGTTCACGACCGCCACCGGACGGATGTCGGCGAACCAGGCTTTCCAAGCCGCCTCCGACACCTGCGACTGCAGGGCGATCGAGCAGTCTTTCCACAGTAGTTGGGCCTCTGTCACCAGCTCGGAGCCCCTCAGGTCTCTGTTCTTCCACACCACAGTCCACAGGTGTGGACGGCATGGAAGACCCCTCTCGCGGACGGCGCATCCTACAGCCAGGCGCCTCGTCACGCCGAAGTGCAAAGACGCTGGCAGGGCGCTCGTCCATGGCTCCTACCAGGGACGATGCCGCCCAGCGGCCGATCAGCGCTGGCGCGCGCCCTCCGCTTGCGACAAGCGGACGTGAGGGCTAGTCTCTCATGGTCCGCCAGGATGCTTGGCGGGTCGCGTCCGACGTGAGATTTCGAGAAGTGAGATGAAGCGCACCTTCCAGCCGAACAACCGGAAGCGGTCCCGCAAGCATGGGTTCCGACACCGCATGTCGACACGTGCGGGGCGGGCGATCCTGAAGGCGCGGCGCCGTCGTGGCCGCGTCCACCTCTCGGCCTGACCCGGCGGACCTGCCCCGAGGGGGCGACAGAGTCGGGCCGTGCCGGGCCAGCGGTAAGCGCACATTCGAGTCGCTGCGGCGGAGTGGGCTGCGTGCCCACTCCGGGCCGATCCGGGTACACTATCTTCCTGCTGCCCCCGCGGATAGCTCACGCTATGTGGGCTACGCGGTTCCTCGTCGAGTTGGCACGGCCGTGGAGCGGAATACGTACCGCCGCCGCCTTCGAGCCATCGTTCGTGAGGCGGTAGCAGCAGTGCCGGCCGGGACGTATCTCATCGGAGTCGGGCCCGGCATCGGGGACGTCTCGTTCCAGGAGCTGAGGAGACGGGTGATCAGATC
>JAJZZB010000225.1 GCA_021797795.1 Actinomycetes bacterium
CGAGCCCTCCTCCATCCGGCCGTCGGACGCGCCGGTGGCGACGAGGATGGCCCGCAGCTCGCTCACGTACGCCCTCGCCTGCTCGCCCGATGCCATGTCGGGGGCCGAGACGATCTCGACGAGGGGGACGCCCGCCCGGTTGTAGTCGACGAGCGAGTGGCTCGCCCCGTGGATCCGGCCGCTCTCACCGACATGGGTCGTCTTGCCGGTGTCCTCTTCCATGTGGGCCCGCTCGATGCCGACCCGGGTGCCGTCGGGCAGGTCGAGGTGGCCGTTCAGATTGATCGGCTCGTCGTACTGGCTGACCTGGTAGTCCTTCGGCATGTCGGGATAGAAGTAGTTCTTCCGGTGGAAGATCGACGGGCGGATCTCACAGCCGAGGGCCCGGCCGATGCGCATGGCGAGCTCGACCGCCCGGCGGTTCAGCACCGGGAGCGACCCGGGGAGGCCGAGGCAGACCGGGCAGACGTTGGTGTTCGGCTCGTCGCCGAAGGCGTTGGCGCACGGGCAGAAGAGCTTGGTCTGGGTCGACAGCTCGCAGTGGACCTCGAGGCCGACGACCGTCTCGTAGCCCTCAGGCACCGCCCGCCTCCTTCCTCCCGCCCGGGCGGACCGGACCCCGCACCCCCGCCGGGGCGGCCGCCTCGAGTGCGGCCGCCACCCGCAGCATGAGCGGCTCGCCGAGCGCCGGGGCGAGCACCTGGACGCCGACCGGCAGCCCCGCCTCGCCGAGGGCGAAGGGGACGCTCACGGCCGGGTGGCCGGCGAGGTTGGACGGGACGGCGCAGACGTCGGAGAGGTACATCTCGAGCGGGTTCGCCGTCTTCTCCCCGAGCCGGAAGGCCTCCGACGGCGTCACCGGGGCGATGAGGACGTCGAAGTCCCGGTAGGCGCGCTCGAAGGCCCGCACGACGAGGGTGCGCACCCGCTGGGCCTGGCCGTAGTAGGCGTCGTAGTAGCCGGCCGAGAGGGCGTAGGTGCCGATCATGATCCGCCGGCGCACCTCCGGGCCGAAGCCGGCGCACCTCGTCCTCGCGTTCATCGTGGCGACGTCGGGGCCCTCGACCCGAAGCCCGTAGCGGACGCCGTCGTAGCGGGCGAGGTTGGAGGAGGCCTCGGCGGGGGCGATCACGTAGTAGGCGGGGAGGCCGTGCAGCACCTCCGGCACCGAGGTGGCCTCCACCTTGGCTCCCGCCGACGCCAACGCGTCGGCCGCCGCCGCGGTCGCCGCCTGGGTCGAGGCGCTCACGTCGGCCACGAAGTCCTCGATCACGCCGATGCGGAGGCCCTCGACGCCACCCGAGAGCGACGGGACGAGCTCGGGCGCCGCCTCGTCGAGCGAGGTGGAGTCCCTCTCGTCGTGGCCGGCGATCACCTCGAGGGCGGCCGCGGCGTCGCGGACGGTGACGGCGAAGGTGCCGATCTGGTCGAGCGAGCTGGCGAAGGCGATGAGGCCGTAGCGGGAGACGAGGCCGTAGGTCGGCTTCACGCCCACCACCCCGCACAGCGAGGCGGGCTGGCGGATCGAGCCGCCGGTGTCCGAGCCGAGGGCGAGCGGGACGAAGCCGGCTGCCACGGCCGCCGCGCTCCCGCCCGAGGAGCCCCCCGACACCCGCGTGGTGTCCCACGGGTTGCGGGTCGGACCGAAGGCGGAGTTCTCCGTCGAGGAGCCCATGGCGAACTCGTCGAGGTTCGTCTTGCCGACGGCGACCGCGCCGGCGGCCGACAGCCGCTCGACCACCGTGGCGTCGTACGGCGGCACCCAGTGCTCGAGGATCTTGGACGAGCAGGTGGTGACCGTGCCCTTCGTGCAGAGGTTGTCCTTCAGGGCGACCGGGACACCGGCGAGCGGCCCCGGGTCGCGCCCGGCCGCCACGGCGGCGTCGACCTCGGCCGCCCTGCGCCGCGCCTCGTCGGCCATGACCGTGTGGAAGCAGTGCAGCTCGTCATCTCCCGCCGCGATGCGCGAGAGCGACTCCTCCACCACCTCGGCCGCGCGCGCCCTACGGTTGCGGACCGCCTCGGCGATGGCGACGACACCCTCGTCGAGCAGGCTCACGGTGCCTCGCCGAGGATGCTCGGGACGAGGAAGCGGCCGGACTCGACGGCCGGGGCGGCCGCCAGCGCCTCCTCCTGGCTGAGGCCGGGCCGGCGCTCGTCGGGGCGCAGCACATTGTGGAGCGGGAGCGGGTGAGCCGTCGGCGCCACGCCCTCGGTGTCGAGCCGCCGGATCCTCTCGACGTGGTCCAGGAGGGAGGAGAGCTCCCCCTGGAGCACCGACAGCTCCTCGTCGGACAGCTCGAGGCGGGCGAGGTCGGCCACGTGGCGGACCTCTTCGATCGAGATCCCGGCCACTATCCCGCCAGCACCTTCTGCACGAACTGGACGGCGCGCTGCTCGATCTCGGCCTGGTCGTGGTCGAGCGTGGCGACGTGGAAGCTCCGCTCGAGGTAGACCCGCTCGACGGGGCCGAGGACGCCCCCGGCGAGCAGGTCCCCCGAGCTCGGCGGGACGACGTGGTCGGTCCTGCTCGAGAGCAGGAGCACGGGGCAGGTGACCGCCGACAGGCGGTCCGTCACGGCACCGGCGCCGTCCATGAGCGAGAGGAGCGGCTCGATCGGGGTCTCCTCGTAGGCGACCTCGGAGCGCCCCTCGGCGGCGATGTCGCTCCCGATTCCCGGGATCCGGTCGACGCCGGCGGCGAGGAGGCCCCGCATCATCTCGTAGAAGCTCTCGGCGGCCTGCTCGATGAGCGGGTTGACGAGGATGAGCCCGGCGATCTCGGGATGCGTCTCGGCGAGGGCGACCGCCAGGGTGCCCCCCATCGAGAGCCCGGCCACCGCCACCCTGTCCGAGCGGGCCGAGAGCGACTGATAGGCGCGCTCGGCCGCTTCGAGGAAGTGCTCGTAGCGGTACCCCAGCATGTCCTCGAGCCGGGTCCCGTGCCCGGGGAGCAGCGGCAGCTCGACCGAGAAGCCGGCGTCCGCCAGCGCCTCGCCGAGCGGGCGGACCGAATGGGGGCTGCCGGTGAAGCCGTGCAGAACGAGGACGCCGTCGCGCCCGTTCGAGGCGGAGAAGGGCTCGCAGCCTGGGAGGAGCTCTGCGGTCACGGGCTCATGGTAATGCGGGACAGCAGATAGTCTCCCGGGCACCGGTGAGCAAAGGAGTGGAGATGGGCGCGTTCCCGTTTCTGAGTGACGAGTGGATCGGCGAGGCCCGCAAGCTGCAGGCCGAGTTCGGTCCGGGCGCCTCGGAGAGCGTCTTCTCGGTGCGGATGAACCTCGTCGTCACCGCCGTCCCCTTCGGCGACGGGCTGCGGCACGCCCACCTCGACACGACGAACGGCGAGCTCGTCATCGAGCTCGAGCACGTGGAGGACCCCGACCTCACCCTCACCTTGGACTACGACACCGCCAAGGCCATCCTCGTCGACCAGAACCCCCAGGCAGGGATGCAGGCCTTCATGGCCGGGCGGATCAGGATCGACGGCGACATGTCCAAGCTCCTCGCCCTGCAGGCGACCCCGCCCGACCCCGTCCACATGGAGGTGGCGCGGCGGGTGCGCGAGATCACCCTCTGAGCGCCGGGCCCGCTCGGCGGGACCGGCCAGAGGCGCGCCTCGGCTACGAGGACCGGTCGTGGTCGCCGGTCGCCCCGTCGGTCAGCTCGCGGAGGATGTCCATGTGGCCGGCGTGGCGTGCGGTCTCCTCCAGCATGTGGACGAGCACCCAGCGCATCGAGACGTCCTCGCCGAACCAGGCGTGCCCGACGGCCTCGAGGGACAGCTCGGCGATCACCTCGTCGGCCGCCTTCCGGGCGCGGTCGTAGAAGGCGAGGACGTCGGCGGTCGTCTCGTCCGACCGCACCCGGAGGTCGGCCTCGGGATCGTCGTCGTCGAAGGGGAGCGGCTCGGTCGGCCGGCCGAAGGTCAGGCAGAACCAGGCGTACTCGACGCCCGCAAGGTGCTTCACGAGGCCGAGCAGGTTCGTCCCCGACGGCGTGAGCGGCCGGCGGAGCTGCTCGTCGGTGAGCCCCTGCACCTTCCAGACGACGACGTCGCGGTGGCGGTCGAGGGCCACCTGGAGGCTCGTCTTCTCGTCCCCGAAGGGCGGTACCCGCTGCGCCACCGCCGGAGACTACGCGCCCGATCAGGCGGCGTCAGGAGACGATGCCCGGCACCTGCTCGGCGAGCTCGGCGATGCTCCAGCGGTCGCTCTTGTCGAGCTCCTTGGTGAGCGTCCAGGGCTGGAAGAACTGGACCTTGCCGCC
>JAJZZB010000226.1 GCA_021797795.1 Actinomycetes bacterium
CCTGGCGCCGCCGGGTGGAGGCCTCTCCTTCCTCTCCGGCGAGGATCTCGAGGTCTATGTCGCCGAGTTCGAGCGGACGGGGCTCACCGGCGGCCTCAACCGCTACCGCAACATGGACCGCGACGTCGAGGACCTCGCCGCCTGGCGGGGACGGCCGCTCGAGGTGCCGAGCCTGTTCATCGGCGCCGAACGGGACGGTCCCACGATCTGGGGGACCGGGGCGATCACCCGCTTCGCCACCACGCTCCCCCGCCTCGTCGGGAGCCATGTCCTGCCCGACTGCGGGCACTGGATCCCCCAGGAGCGGCCCGGGGAGGTCAACCGCCTCCTTCTCGACTTCCTCCGGGCGGTCCGGCCTCTCTAGCCAGCGCGCCGGCGGGCCGCCCACGCTGACGGCGCCCCATCGTGGGCGTGCTCCCTTGCCGGCGACCAGTGGCCCCGGAGGGCGATCGGAGGCGCCCCTCGACCGTCGGCGAGGCGCTCGGCGCCGGCGGCGACCTACGCGGGCCGAGGCCGCCGCCCGGCCGGGCACGGCGGCGCCGGGAGGCGACGGGATCTCGTGGGCGACGGCGCCGGAGTATCTCGCGCTGGGGGTGGGTAACCGCGTGGTGCGGCCGAGTGCTCCGCTCGCCAAAGCACGACAGGACAAGGGAGAAAACGCGCCGGTGAACACTCGGCAGATGTTCGGCCACGTCTTCTGGCCGTACACCATCATCGCCCTCACCGTCTTCGGCATCGTCGTCCTCGTGTTGGCCTTCTCCCTCATCCGCTACCGCGCCGGCAGGGGTCACGAGGCTTCGGCGAAGAGCAAGCACAGCGTCCTCGAGGCCGTCTACGCGCTCGTGCTCGTCGGGATCGCCTCCTTCCTCGCCGTCTACGTCGCCAGCGCCAACGCCGCCGAGCGGCGCCCGCTCGGCCGGCCGCAGGTGAGCGTCACCATCACCGGCTTCCAGTGGTGCTGGTCCTTCACGTACCACCACACACCGGTCACCGTGAGCGGGACCTGCAAGAACGCCTCGCAGATCCCGGTGCTCGTCGTGCCCACGCACGAGATCATCCACTTCTCCCTCATCTCGGCCGACGTCGTCCACGAGTGGTGGCTGCCGTACGCCCGCTGGAAGGAGGAGGCCTTCCCCGGCCACTACAACACCTTCGACCTGCGCTTCACCAAGACGGGGGAGTTCAACGGGCGCTGTGACGAGTACTGCGGCCTCTACCACGACCGGATGGACTTCAAGCTGAAGGCGGTGACCCCGGCCGCGTTCACCAGCTGGCTGACGGCGCAGACCCGCCGGGCGGCCTCCCGTCCATGACCGTCACCGAGCTGTCGGCACGGCTGCCGAAGCGCCGCCACAAGCAGATCAGCGACATCCTGGTCTCGACCGACCACAAGGTGATCGGCCTCCTCGTGCTCGGCACGGCCATGGTGCTCTTCCTCGTCTTCGGCGCCATCGCCCTCACCATGCGGGCCGACCTCGCCTCGCCGGGCCAGAACCTCATCAGCACGGGCCTGTACAACCAGTTCTTCACCCTGCACGGCTCGGGGATGATCTACCTCGTCATCACGCCGATCAGCCTCGGGCTCGGGATCTACCTCGTCCCCCTGCAGATCGGCGCCCCCGGCATCGCCTTCCCGAGGCTCGCCCTCTTCGGCTTCTACACCTACGTCGTGAGCGCCGTGCTGCTGCTGTCGGGCTTCCTCACCGCGAGCGGCCCGGGAAGCGCCGGCTGGTACGCCTACCTGCCGCTCTCGGACACCCGCTACACGCCCGGCAAGGGGATGGACATGTGGGTGGCGGCGGCGACCCTGGCGGGCTTCGCCGGCCTGTTCTGGTCGATCTGCGTGCTGTGGACCGCGCTGCGCATGCGGGCGCCGCGCATGTCGATGCTGCGCATGCCGCTGTTCACCTGGTCCGAGGTCGTGACCTGCCTGATGGGGGTGGCCGCCTTCCCCTCCCTCCTCGGAGCGATGGGCATGATCACGGCCGCCCGGATCGACCCGCGTCTGTTCACCTCCGACCTTCCGAACCTGCAGTACCAGAACCTCTTCTGGTTCTACGGTCACCCGGTCGTCTACATCATGTTCTTCCCCTACGTCGGCTCCGTGATCGAGGTGATCCAGACCTTCGGGCAGCGAAAGTACGTCGGCTACACCGTGACGGTCTTCGCGCTCCTCCTCTTCGCCGCCGTGTCGATGTCGGTCTGGGGCCACCACATGTTCACCACGGGCCAGGAGTCGAACGAGTACTTCGCGGTCACCTCCACCGCCTTGAGCGTCCCGGCGGGCCTCGAGTACTTCGGCTTCCTGAGCACCCTCATCGGGGCCAAGATCCGCTTCAAGACGCCGATGCTGTTCGCCCTCGCCTTCATCCCCCAGTTCCTGATCGGCGGCCTCACAGGGATCATGCTCGCCTCGCCCTCGCTCGACTACCAGTTCCACGGCTCGTACTTCGTGGTGGCGCACTTCCACTACACGCTGTTCGCCGGCAGCGTCTTCGGCTTCTTCGCCGGCTTCTACTACTGGTTCCCGAAGGCGACGGGCCGCATGCTCTCTGAACGCCTCGGCAAGGTGCACTTCTGGCTCATGGTGGTCGGCACGAACGTCACCTTCATCCCGATGTTCGTGATGGGCTACCTCGGCCTCCCGCGGCGCGTGGCCCACTACCCGGCCCAGTTCCACCTCCTGAACGTCATCTCGAGCATCGGAGCGGGCGTGCTCGGGCTCTCGATGGTGGTGCTCGTCGTCAACGTGGGCGAGTCCTTCCGCCGGCGCGTCCCTGCCCCGGCGGACCCGTGGGACGGCCTCACCCTCGAGTGGGCGACGACCTCCCCGCCGCCGGAGTTCAACTTCCCTGCCGGCATCCCCCCCGTGAAGGGCTTCGCCCCGCTGTTCGACTGGAAGCAGGCCAAGCGCGATCCCGACCGGACGCCCGAGGAGATCTCCGCCCGGGGGGCGGGGTATGTCCACTCCCGAGGGGACGGTCCCGCCGAGGTGAGGAGACCGGCGCCATGACGAAGAAGGTGAGCGGTCCGAAGGTCCTCGCCTTCTGGGGGAGCGTGCTGGCGGTCCTCCTCGTCTCGAACGCCGCCGACCACGAGCCCTGGGTGGACGTGGCCCTGTGGGGCTGGGCCGTCTTCGTCATCTGGGGGTTCGCCTTCGTCCTCATGCTCACCAACCGCCACTCGCCGGTGCACCGGGGAGCATTCGCCTGGCCGACCTCGGGCTCACCGGCGCTCGCGCTCGGCCTCGCCGTCCTCCTCGGCGCGGCGGCGATGGTCTACGGGCTCTGGTTCGCCATCCTCGTGCCTGTCCCGGTGGCCTTCGGGACCTACCTGTGGGTGAGGGACCGCAAGCTGCGGAGGCGGATGCTCGAGAGCGGCGCCCTCGACCCGAAGGCGCCCGACTTCCTCCCCCGGGCCGGTCAGCCCCGCGAGACACCGGCCTGGCCGGACGCCGAGGAGAAGCGGGCAGCCTCGTCGTAGGAAGGGGGAGACCACTCGTCCCCGGTCCCCCGCCCAGCCGCGGCGTCGAGCCGGAGGGCCGCTCGCTCGTCGGCGATCACCCACTGGCCGACGGCGACCGCCAGGGCGATGCCGGAGACGAGCATCGACAGCCACCAGAACACCAGGCCACCGGCCTGTGTCGAGGCCGTCGTCGTGCCCGGGCCGATCGGGTGGTCGAGGCCCCGGAGGGCGAAGCCGAGGTACATCTCGACCGGCATCCCGAGGATGATGGCGCCGATCCGGCGGAAGTGGGTCGCCTGGTGCGGGGTCCGGTCCGGCGCCAGGACGAACTGCCAGTAGGCGAGCCCGAGCAGGATGAGCAGTCCGTGCACGCCGTCGTGGACGAGCTCGGAGCGGACGCTCCAGCCGTACAGAGGCGTGAAGAAGTAGCCCCACATGAAGCCGTAGTAGGCGACGGCGGCGACCGAGCCCGTCAGGTGCCGGACGAGATCGCCGCCCACCGCCCTCGCCCCGGCCGACTGGAGCCGGCGCGGCGAGCTCTGCAGAAAGAGGGTGAGCGGCCTCCCGAGGACGATGAGGGGCGGGGCCAGCATCATGAGCACGACGTGCTGGACGACGTGGGCGGAGAAGTTGACGTTGTCGTAGGCCGCCAGGCCCGAGCCGATCCCGACGAAGACGAGCGCCAGGCCGGCGCCGAAGCAGGCAGCCGAGAGCGCCGGCCATCGCCGGCCACGGCGGCGGAGCGCCACGACGGCTGCGGCGTACCAGAGGGCGACGAGGCCGATGGC
>JAJZZB010000045.1 GCA_021797795.1 Actinomycetes bacterium
GACGGCCTTGTCGGCGGCGCGGGCGGACTCGTAGCGCTCGGCGAGGGCGTCGAGGCAGAGCGCGGCGCCGCCCGCCCCGTCGTCCATGACCTGGCCGGGGCCCCAGACGTCACCCGGTCCGATGACGTTGCGTCGGCGGATCTCGAGGCCCGAGAGGCTGGCGAGCTCGGCCAGGCGGTCCATCACGCCCTCCATGGCGAACTGGGCCTGGTTGGCACCGAAGCCGCGGAAAGCCCCGCAGACCGGGTTGTTCGTGCGCACGGCGACCGACTCGACGTCGATCGCCTCGGTCCGGTACGGCCCCGAGGCGTGGCCGGCGGCCCGCTCGAGCACCTTCATGCCGACCGAGGCGTACGGGCCCGAATCGCCCACCATCCGGGCCCGCAGGCCCGTGAGACGTCCCTCGTCATCGCACCCGACCCAGTACTCGAGTCGGATCGGGTGGCGCTTGGGGTGCATGAGCAGGGACTCCTCCCTGCTGAGGACACACTTCACGGGTCGGCCGAGCAGATGGGCGGTGAGCGCCGTCTGCGCCTGGTTGGACATGTCCTCCTTGCCGCCGAAGGCGCCGCCGTTCGAGACGAGCTCGACCACGACCCGCTCGGGCGCCACGCCGAGCACGCTCGCGATCTGGTCCCGGTCGTCCCAGATTCCCTGGCCGCCTGAGTAGACCTTGAGCCGCCCGTCCGGCAGCGGTACCGCCAGGGTCGCCTCGGGCTCGAGGAAGGCGTGCTCGACCCGCTGGGTCTGGAAGACCTCGTGCACCCGGTGAGCCGATCGCGAGAGCGCCTCGTCGACCTCTCCGCGCCTGTAGGCGGAGCGGGAGAGGACGTTTCCCGCGAGCCCCCAGACGGCGTCCTCCTCGTCGTCGATGGCCGCCACCGGGTCGGTGATCGGCCGGAGCGGCCGGTAGTCCACCTCGATGAGGGTGGCGGCCCTGCGAGCCAGCTCCCGGCTGTCGGCGACGACGACTGCGAGCACGTCGCCGAGGTAGGACGTCACGCCGCCGACGGGGATGAAGACGGGCCAGTCGGTGTGGATGATGCCGACTCGGAGCTCGCCAGGGACGTCCGCCGCCGTGAAGACCCCGAGCACCCCCTCAGCCGCCTCGGCCCTGGACGTGTCGATCGACAGAACCTCGGCACGGGCGTGGTCGGAGAGGCGGAGCGCCGCGTGCGCCATGTGATCGACGCGCAGGTCGTCGACGTAGCCACGGTCCCCGAGGGCGAGCTCCGGTGCCTCGTACTTGACACCCCGTGTCCCGACGCCGGTGGGCGGAGTCGCCTGGGCGACCGAGCCGGCCGCCAGCAGCTCGACGGCATCGAGGATCTTCTTGTAGCCGGTGCAGCGGCACAGGTGCGCCCCGAGGTGGCGCGAGGCGTCCTCGCGGGTGAGCTCCGAGCCCTTCTTGTCGAGGAGCGCCTTCACCCTGACGAGGATGCCGGGGGTGCAGAAGCCGCACTGGAGGGCGCCTGCGGCGGCGAAGGCGGTCGCGAAGCGCTCCCGTTCGGCGTCCTCCAGTCCCTCGAGGGTGAGCAGCGACATGCCCTCGACGCGGGCGAGCGAGAGCTGGCAGCTGATCGACGCCTTCCCGTCGACGAGCACCGTGCAGCAGCCGCACTGCCCGGACGGCGAGCAGCCGTCCTTCGGGGAGGTGACCCCGAGCTCCTCCCGCAGCGCCGACAGAAGGTGTGGGTGGGAGTCGCTGACGTCGACTGGCTTTCCGTTGAGCACGAAGGACGCCACCCCAGTAGGTTTGCCACAATTCAACAACTTGTCAATGCCGGACCCGGCCCGGCCCGGCCGCGGCCGGCCCGGCCGGCAGCCGGTCGACTTCACGCCAGTGGCGCCGGCGCCGCTGGCAGACTGGGGTCATGCACCTGCATCTGGAGCGTCATCGGGGCAGCCGGGCAGGTTGGCTGCGGGCCGCCGTGCTCGGAGCCGACGACGGGATCCTCTCGACGGCCTCCCTCATGCTCGGGGTGGCGGGCTCGGGGGCGGGCCGGGCGGCCGTGCTGACGGCCGGGATCGCCGGGCTCACGGCCGGAGCAGCGGCCATGGCGATCGGGGAGTACGTGTCGGTGTCCTCCCAGTCCGACACCGAGGCCGCCGACCGGGAGCGGGAGGCGGTGGAGCTGAAGGAGAACCCCGAAGCGGAGCTGGCCGAGCTCCAGAGGATCTACCGCGACAGGGGCCTGTCCCAGTCCCTCGCCGCCGAGGTGGCGGCCGCCCTTCACGCCGCCGACCCGCTGGGCTCGCACCTTCGCGACGAGCTCGGCCAGACCCCGGCCGGGCGGGCGCGCCCCGTGCAGGCGTCGATGGCGTCGGCCGCCAGCTTCGGGCTCGGAGCGGTCATTCCCCTGCTGGCCGCTGCTCTGGCGTCAGCCGCGGGGCGCAGCCTGGCGGTTGCGCTCACCGGGCTCGCCGCTCTGGCGGTCCTCGGGGCCGTCGGGGCGCGCCTTGGCGGCGCCCGCGTGCTTCGGGGCATGGCCCGGGTCGGCGTCGGTGGTGCGGTGGCGATGGGCATCACCTACGGGATCGGCCAGCTGCTCGGCACGACCGTCGGATGACCTGGCGGGCTCTCGGCCTGCCGCCCCGATGCCTTGCTGGCACATGCGTGTGCGTGTGCCCACCGGTGCCGCTCGGCCCCGAGTGCTCGTCTACACCCTTCGGGAGCGGGCTGCGAAGCCCAGGTGTTCTCGAACCTGCCACCACCCGCCGTCGAACACGTACAGCTCCGCCGCATCGACATGGGTGGTCAGCGGAAGCTTCGGCTGCAGGTCATTCTCGACCGCCGCGAGCTCCTCTCGGGTCTCTTCGTCGGCGACGGTCAAGTGGGGGACCACGTCGTCGTGTGCGCCCCCATAGGGAGGAGCTTTCGGCCAACGCCTGACGAAGCGGGCGGTCAGCTCCCGGAATGCTGTCGCCGGCTCCGGGGCGAGGTGGACGACGGTGCCGAACCGCCCGACCGGGTTGAAGGTGACCTCGAACGGCGCCGTCTCGGCGCACTCGGCTCGCAGGTCGTCGAGCCCCCCGGCGGTCAGCGCCGGCTCGGGCAGGAACGGATAGACGACGGTGATGTGAGCAGGTATGCCGTAGGCCGCCGAGCTGTCGAAGCGCGCCCGCCATGATGGACCAGCGGCTCAGCAGCAGGTACCGGCACCGCAACGGCGGACTGCCCGTGATCGAAGGGAGCCGTTTCCTCACGGCGCACCACCCGCTGCTCTGCCGAGCGGTGCCGACTCCCCCGGGAGGGGAGCGACGGGCCCGGAGGGACGCACCCGCGCCCCACACCAGCCGACGTGCTCCTGATCGACCGGCGCCGGCTGAGCTGGCCGCTTCTTGCCCGTCGGGAGCCTCGGGCCGCCGCGCCGGGCGACCGCACCCGGCTCGCCGTCGAAGCCCCCTTCGACCGAGCACCGCGTGGGCTCCTCCCGGGTTCTCAGGCGGCGGAGCCCCGGATGGAAAGGAGCCCGGCCTGGCGTCCAGCGCACCGAGCCGTGTCCCACCAGGAGACTCTGGTGTTGACCGGGACCGCGGGCAACCGGGCGTGCCGGGGCGCGACGTAGCCGGGCGAGCGATCACCGCCACGGGCTCGACGAGCGCGAGGGCTCGACCGCCCGAGACAGAGCCGTCCTCGTCCCGGAGCGGTCCCCCGGGCCCCGGTAGGCTCCGCTCGTGTCCGCGGGGCGTGTCGACGGCGAGCTGGTGGTGAGGGGCGCGACGATCTACGACGGCACCGGTGGCGAGCCCTTCTCCGCCGAGGTCCTCGTCGGCGCCGACGGCAGGATCGCCGAAGTGTCCGACCGGGTGTCTCTATCTGGGGCCGTCGTCGTCGACGGAGCGGATCTCGCTCTCGCCCCCGGTTTCATCGACCTCCATTCGCACTCGGATCTGTACTCGGCCGTCCCCGCAACCGGGGCGCCGGGCGAGCCCGACGTCCCGGTCGGTGACGCGCCGAAGCTGCTGCAGGGCTGCACGACCCAGACCTTCGGCCAGGACGGCATCTCCGCCGCTCCCGTCGAGGACGACCATCTCGAGGACATCGCTTCCCTGCTGGCCGGTCTCGACGGCACGATCCCGCCGGGCTCGTGGCGCTGGCGCAGCGTCGGCGAGTACCTGTCGGTCCTTCGCTCCGTCTCGGCCACGCGAACCGTCGGCCTGGTCGGGCACTCGACGATCCGCCGCAAGGTGATGGGCTACGAGGCCCGCCCCGCCCGTCTCGACGAGCTCGACGAGATGCGCAGCGTCCTCGCTGCCGCCCTCGACGAGGGGGCGGCCGGCCTGTCCTCAGGGCTCGTCTACGTCCCGGCCGCCTACTCCGACACCGAGGAGCTGGTGGCGCTCTGCGAGGTGGCGGCCTCCCGGCACAAGCCGTTCTTCGTCCATGTCCGCTCGGAGAGCGACCGGGTCGAGGAGGCGACCGACGAGGTGCTCGAGGTGGCGGCCCGGACCGGTTGCCACCTGCACTACAGCCACATCAAGACCGCCGGGCCGTCCAACTGGCACCGGGCGGACGCGCTCGTCCGCAAGATCGCCGCCGCCCGGTCCGACGGGGTGACCGTCAGCGCGGACATCCACCCCTACACCGCCGGTTCGACGACGGCCAACGTCCTTCTGCCGCCCTCGCTGTTCGAGGGCGGCGGCGTGTCCGCCGCCCTCTCGCGCATCGGCGATCCCTCGGTGCGGGCCAGGGTGCGTGCCCAGCTGCTCGGCGACACCACGAGCTGGGACAATTGGTACTCGTTCTCGGCCGGCTGGCCGGGCCTCATGGTGGCGAGCGCGGACGACCACCGGGTCGTCGGCCGCTCGTTCGCGGACGTGATCCGGGCGGCCGGGGTGGACGACCTCGAGTCAGAGGCCGCCTTCGACGTCGTCTTCGACCTCCTCGCCCGCGAGCGCCTCGCCGTCTCGCTCGTCTCGTTCAACAACCTCGAGGAGAACGTCGCCCGATTCCTCGCCGAGCCCTACTGCTCGGTCGGCAGCGACGCCGTCGTCAACCCCGGCGGCCATCCCCACCCGAGGTTGTACGGCACCTTTCCGAGGGTGCTCGGCCGCTTCACCCGCGACCTGCACGCCGTCTCGCTGCCCGAGGCCATCGCGAAGATGACGGGCAGGGCGGCGGCCGTGGTCGGGCTCGGCGGGCGCCTCGGCGAGATCCGCGTCGGGCTGCCGGCCGACCTCGTCCTGTTCGACCCGGCGGCGGTCGCCGATCGGGCGACCTTCGAGTCGCCCCGGCTCCCGCCCGTCGGCATCGAGGCCGTCTTCGTCGGCGGCCGCCGCGTCGTCGCAGGCGGGCGGCTGTCGGCCGACGGCGGGGTCATCCCTCCTGCCGGTCCGCTCCCTCTGCCTGACGGCTCCTGAAGGCGGAGGGGAAGACGCCGAGGAAGGCGACCGCCTCGACGAGGTCGTCGGTGGGGCACTGGTCGTGGGCCGTGTGGGCGTGCACCTCGTCGGCCGGGCCGAAGCCGACGGTGGGAAGCCCGAGCCGCCCGGCCGAGGCGCAGCCGTTGGTCGAGAAGACCCAGTGGCCCACCTCCGGCCGCCGGCCGAGCGCCTCTTCACCGGCCGCCACTCCGGCCGCCACGCTCATGTGCTCCTCGGGTGTCACCCAGGTGGGGAAGTACTTGGTGCTCGTGAGCGTCATGCCCGTGTAGGAGGTCTTCTCGTAGCCGAGCAGCGAGACCTCGGCGCCCTTCGCCTTCACCGAGGGGAGGCTGCGCAGTTCGTCGAGCGCGATCTCCGGCGTCTCGCCGAGGGTGAGGCGCCGGTCCACGTACAGCGTCGCGGTCGCCGGCACGGCGTTCAGGCTGGGCGTCTCGCACTCGATCTTGGTGAGGGCGATCGTGCCGGCGCCGAGGAAGTCGTCGTAGCCGAGGTGCTCGTTCAGCGCCTCGATCTCGGTGATGATGCCCGCAAGGTCGTAGACGGGGTTGTGGCCCCGCTCGGGAGCCGACGCGTGGCAGGAGGCTCCCTCCGACCTGACGGCGACCTCGACGCGGCCGCGGTGCCCGCGGTACAGCCGGCAGCCGGTCGCCTCGCCGAGCACGACGACGTCGGGACCGGGGAGCACGTTCTCGAGCAGGTACTGGAGGGCGAGGCCGTCGCAGGTCTCCTCCTGGACGCTGCCGACGACGTAGAGGGTGACGCCCTCCAGGCGGCCGAGGTCCCTCGCGAGGGCAGCCCCGTGGATCATCGAGGCGATGCCGGCCTTGTTGTCGCTGGCGCCGCGGCCGTGGACGATCCCCCCCTCGATACCCCCCTCGAGGGCCGGCTCGAAGGGGTCGCGGGCCCACTCCTTGCGGCTCCCGACGTCGACGGTGTCGATGTGGCTGTCGTAGACGATCGTGACGGGTCCCGAGCCGATCCGGCCGACGGCCGAACCGAAGGGGTCCGAGACGATCTCGTCGAAGCCGACGGACTCCATCTCCTGGTGCAGCCGCCCGACGACGTCGCCCTCGCCGCCGGAGAGCGAGGGGAGGTGGATGACGTCGCGCAGCAGCTCGACGACGCGCTCGCGTCGCAGCTCGGCCTCGGCCCTCACCTTGGTCGGGTCCATCGGTTCCTTCCTTCCTGGGACGACGTCCCGGTCGTCACGACCACAGCAGTTGCGCCTCGGCCGCCAGCTGCTCGCGGGCCCGGCGGAGATCGAGGCCGACGATCTCGCCGTCGGCGACGATCTCCCGGCCGGCGACGTAGAGACGGCTCACCTTGCGGTCCGGCCCGAGGACGAGCCCGTCGAGGGCGTCCTCGATGTCGGCCAGGTCGCCGGCCGGCCAGACCGCCAGGTCGGCGGTCGCCCCGGGCTCGAGGCGCCCGAGGTCCCCGCGCCCGAGGCAGGCGGCGCCGCCGGCGGTGGCGAGCCCGAGCGCCTCGACCGGCCGCAGGTCCTCCGGCCGGCGCCTGAGCAGCCGGGCGAGGTAGAGCGCCTGGCGCATCTCGGGGAAGAGGGCGCTGACCTCGTTCGAGGCCGGGCCGTCGACACCGAGACCGACGGGCGCACCGGCGTCGAGCAGCTGGCGCACACGGCAGATCCCGGCGCCGAGACGACCGTTCGAGCTCGGGCAGTGGGCCACCCCGGTGCCCGAGGCCCCGAGACGGGAGATCTCGGCGGTGTCGAAGTGGATGCCGTGGGCGAACCAGACGTCCCGGCCGAGCCAGCCGAGCTCCTCGGCGAGGTCGAGCGGCCGCTTCCCGAAGCGGGCGAGGCAGTCCCGCTCCTCGTCGATGGTCTCGGCGAGGTGCGTATGGAGCCTCAGGCCGAGCTTGCGGGCGAGCGCGGCCGACTCGCGCATGAGCTCTGGGGTGACCGAGAAGGGGCTGCAGGGGGCGACGACGACGTGGACGAGGTCCCCGTCGTGCAGCCTGTTGGCGACCGCCTCGGTCGAGGAGAGGATCGCCTCGGTCTTCTCGACGACGCTGTCGGGGGGGAGGCCGCCGTCGCTCTCCCCGAGGTCCATCGAGCCGCGGGAGAGGTAGAGGCGCACCCCGACCTCCGCCCGGGCTGACGCGATGGCGTCGAAGACGGTGTCGTCGCCCGAGGGGACCACGTAGTGGTGGTCGAAGACGGTCGTCACCCCCGATCTGGCTAGCTCGGCCATGCCGAGCCGGGCGGCAGCCTCGACGTTGGCCGGCGAGAGACGGGCCCAGACCGGGTAGAGCTCGGTCAGCCAGGAGAACAGGTCGCAGCCCGTCGCCCTTCCCCGCGTGAGCCACTGGTAGAGATGGTGGTGGGTGTTGACGAGCCCCGGCGTGACGATGCCTCCGCCGCAGTCGACGACGTGGTCGCCCGGGCGGCCGGCGATCGTTCCCACCTCGGTCACCCGTCCCGCCTCGAAGGCGACGTCGCCCGGCCAGCGCGCGCCCCGGAGCACGGTCCGGGCGCCGCCGTCCGCTCCAGGCGCGGGCGGGCTCACTGGGCCGCCAGGGCGATGTGCTCGGGTCGGATGGGCACCCGTGGCAGCTCGAGGCCCGTCGCCGCCCGCACGGCGGCGGCGACGGCTGCTGTCGAGGAGATCGTCGGCGGCTCCCCGACTCCCTTCGCCCCGAAGGGGGCGCCCGGCTCGGGCTCCTCCACGAGCCCGGCGATCTCGACCACCGGCATGTCGAGGGCGGTCGGGATCAGGTAGTCGGTGAACGACGGGTTCCGCACGAGGCCGTCGGTGACGAGGATCTCCTCCATCACCGCGAGGCCGACGCCCTGGGCGATGCCGCCCTCGATCTGGCCGACGACCTGCAGGGGGTGGAGGACCCGCCCGACGTCCTGGGCGGTCGCGATCTCCACGACCCGGACGAGGCCGAGATCGACGTCGACGTCGACGACGGCGCGGTGGGCGGCGAAGGCGAACGAGACGTGGGCGTCGCCCTGGCCCTTGTCGTCGAGCGGCACGGTCGGCGCGTGGCGGAAGGTGACGGACTCGTCGACGACGTCGCCGGCGAGCGCCTCGTCGAGGGTGAGGTCCACCTCGCGTCCGAGGGAGACGACCCGCCCGTCACGCATCGACACCATCTCGGGCGACAGCCCGTGGCGGGCGGCGACCCTCCCGCACAGGGCGTCGCGCGCCGCCCGGCAGGCGGCATCGACCGCCCCGCCCGACATCCAGGTCTGGCGGCTGGCCGAGGTGGAGCCGGCCGAGCCGACGGTCGCCGTCTCGGCAGGCGCGAGCACGACCCCGTCGGTGCCAAAGACGTCCTCGGCGATCTGGTGGACGAGGGTGACGAAGCCCTGCCCCACCTCGGCCGCCGCACAGGTGACCGTGATGGCACCGCCCTCGATCCGGCAGCGGGCGCTCGAGGAGTCGTCGAAGCCCTCGGAGTACATGAGGTTCTTGAAGCCGACGGCGAAGCCCACGCCACGTCGAACCCGGGCGGGGTCGGCCGTCCTGCCGGCACCGCCCGGAAGCGCCATCGCCGGAGGGTGCGGTCTCGCCTCGGGCAGCGGGGCGGCCGCGCAGCGCCGGATCACCTCGGCGACGGGCGCCGTGCCGTTGATCACCTGGCCGGTGATCAGCCGGTCGCCGCTGGCGAGCGCGTTGCGCAGCCGGAGCTCGACCGGGTCGAGGTCGAGAGCGGTCGCCAGCTTGTCCATCTGCGCCTCGTAGGCCGTGCAGACCTGCACTGCCCCGAAGCCGCGCATGGCACCGCAGGGGGGGTTGTTGGTGCGGACCGCGTAGGCGTCGACGCAGGCGTTCGGGACCCGGTACGGCCCGGACGAGAAGGCCGCCGCGTTGGAGACGACGGCGGAGGAGGACGAGCTGTAGGCGCCGCCGTCGAGGACGATGCGCGCCTCGACCTTCACGAGACGGCCCTGTGGGTCGGCCGAGTGCCGGTACCACATGCGGGCCGGGTGCCGGTGGACGTGCCCGAAGAAGGACTCCTCGCGGGAGTAGACGACCTTCACCGGGCGGCGCGTCGAGAGCGCGAGGAGGCAGATGTGGACCTGGAGGCTCACGTCCTCGCGGGCGCCGAAGGCGCCGCCGACCCCGGCGAGGTGCAGGCGGACCTTCTCCGGTGGGAGAGCCAGGCAGGCAGCCACCTGGTCGCGGTCGACGTGCAGCCACTGGGTGGAGACGTAGAGGTCGACCCCGCCGCCGTCGTCGGGGATGGCGAGCCCCGACTCCGGGCCCATGAAGGCCTGGTCCTGCATCCCGACCTCGTAGGTGCCCTCGACGCTGACGAGGCCGTCGCCGCCCGGCAGGCCGGGCTCGGCGTCCTCGCCGTGGCGCAGCCTGATGTGGCGGACGACGTTCCCCTCGGGATGGATCGGCGGCGCCGTGATGGCCGCCTCGGGGTCGACGAGGGGGGCGGTGGGCTCGTACTCGACCTCGATGAGCTCGAGCGCGCGGCGGGCGATCTCAGGGTGGTCGGCGGCGACGGCGGCCACGGGCTCGCCCATGTAGCGCACGACGTCGGAGGCGAACACGGGCTGGTCCTGGAACTCGAGGCCGTACAGCTCCGATCCCGGGACGTCGAGGGCCGTCAGCACGGCGTGCACGCCCTTCAGGGCTCTCGCTGCCGCCGTGTCGATTCGCAGGATGCGGGCGGAGGCGTGCGGGGACCGCAGCACCCGTCCCCAGAGCGCGCCCTCGGCCCACAGGTCCGAGGAGAAGGCGAACTCGCCCCGCACCTTCGGCCCCCCGTCGGGCCTGAGCGGGCTCGTGCCGAGGCCGAGCCGGTCGCGGCGGGCGACCGTCGGGGCGGTGCCCACGGTCAACTCGAGGCCTCGAGGCGCGACCGGCGGACGGCCTCGACGGCCTCGAAGATCCGGCCGTAGCCGGTGCAGCGGCAGAGGTTGCCCGAGATCGCCTCGCGGACCTCGAGCTCGGTCGGATCGGGGAGGCGCCCGAGCAGGTCGTGGACGGCGACGATGAGACCGGGCGTGCAGAAGCCGCACTGGACGGCGCCGTGGTCGATGAAGGCCTGCTGGACGTCGCTCAGCTCCTCCTCCGAGTCCGCCAGGCCCTCGACGGTCACGATCTCCTGACCGGCAGCGCTCGCGGCCAGCACGAGGCAGGCGCAGACGAGCCGCCCGTCGAGGAGCACCGAGCAGGAGCCGCACTCGCCCTGTTCGCAGGCGTTCTTCGGCCCGAGGTATCCGAGCCGGTTGCGCAGCACGTAGAGGAGGCTCTCACCCGCCCAGGAGTCGACGACGTCGTGCCCGCGCCCGTTCACCTCGAGGCGGTAGGCGCCCTGCTCGCTCGGCGAGGGTGTGGCGAGGCTCATGCCGCCTGGCGAGACATCGTGCGCTCGAGTGCGCGCCGGGCGCAGACCTCGACGGCCCGCCGGCGGTAGGACGCGATCGACCGGTGGTCGTCGATCGGGCGTGCGGCCGCGCCGACGAGCTCCCCGAAGCGCCGGAGGTCCGCCTCGCCGCCGGAGAAGCGACCGGTCGACCAGTCGACCACCTCGGCCGCGAACCGCTCGGCCTCGAGGGCGCGGATCGGCACCGGTCCGACCGAGCCGAGCCCGACCCGCACCTGGCGGGCCTGCTCGTCGAGGACGAGGGCCACCGAGCAGACGGCGATCACCATGGCGTTGCGCGTCCCGACCTTCAAGAACTCCTGGTGGCCACGGGCGACCGGTACCCTCGCCGCCAGGATCACCTCGTCGGGCGCGAGGGCGGTCCGCTTCGGGCCCGTCACGAACTCCCCGAGCGGGACGAGGCGGGTTCCCGCAGCGCTCCCGAGAAGGACCTCTGCCTCGAGGGCGGCGAGCACGGGGAGGGTGTCGCCGGCCGGCGAAGCCGTCCCGAGGTTGCCTCCGAGGGTCCCGGCGTTGCGGATCTGGGGCGAGCCGACGGTGCGGGCGGCCTGGGCGAGGGAGGGGAGCAGCTCGGCGAGGGTCGGGTCCAGCATCTCGGTGTAGGTGAGGCCCGAGCCGAGGACGAGGTGGCCGCCGGGACCGGCGGGCCCCTCCCGGCGCCAGCCGCCGAGCTCGGGCACCCGCGAGAGGCTGGCGACGTCCTCGAGGCGGTGCCGGCCGAAGTTGACCTCGACGACGAGGTCGGTCCCGCCGGCGACGAGGTCGAGGCCGGGGCGCTCCGCCCGGGCGGTGAGCAGCTCCTCGAGCGACGTCGGCACGAACACGGCCATCGGCGCACACTCTACTGAGCCGCTTCCACACTTTGTCAACGTTCCTGGCGCCCGCCCCCGTGCCCGCCCGCCGCTCAGCGGTCCGCTTCGGGGTCGGGGGGATCCTGGCCGACGATCGCCCGGTAGGCCGCGGGGTCGGTCGCCCCTTCGCTCGAGATGACGAGGACCGTGGATGCCGGACCGAGCCCGAGGCGGCCCCGCTCGTCCTCCCCGATGCCGGAGGCGCAGAGCTCCCTCGCACCTGCAAGGGCCGCTGCGCCGGTCTCCCCGGAGACCACACCGGCCGTCGCGAGCAGGCGCATGGCGTCGCGGACCGGTTCGTCGTCGATGGCGACGAAGGCGTCGATGCCGGCCACCAGCTGGGGGAAGGCGATCTCCGAGGGCCGCCCGCAGTTGAGCCCCGCCATGATCGACCGGTGCGGACCGGGGACGAGCACCGGTGCTCCCGCCCGGACCGACTCGAGCACGCAGGCGGCGCTCTTCGGCTCGACGCCGATGATGGCGGGCCACCGCCGCGGGTCGCTGCGGTAGGCGCGCACGACCGAGGCCGCCAGCGCCCCGACCCCGATCGGCACCACGACCGAGTCGAGGCGCTCCCCGCCGAGCTGGTCCTCGACCTCCCTGAAGATCGTCGAGTAGCCCTCGATGACATAGCCCGGGATGGTCGTGTAGCCGGGCCAGGAGGTGTCCGACACGACGAGGTGCCGCCGCGAGGCGTCCTTTGCCGAGCGGGCGACGGCGTCGTCGTAGCTCCCCTCGACGACGCTGCAGGAGGCGCCCTCGCTCTCGATCGCCTCGATGCGTGCCGGGGCGGTCCCCACAGGCACGTAGATGGCCGCCTCGAGGCCGACGAGGGCGGCGAAGCGGGCGACGGCCCGACCGTGGTTGCCGTCGGTGGCGGCGACGAGGGTGAGGGGCCGGTAGGGCTCGAGCAGGCGGGCGAGCTCGTCGATCTCCCGCCAGGCCCCGAGGGCGAGCGAGCCGCCGACCTGGTCGGCGAGGGCGCGATAGCTCGCCCACGAGGCCCCGAGCATCTTGAACGACGGCAGGCCGAGGCGGGAGGACTCGTCCTTTACGAGCAGGCGGCCGATGCCGAGGCCGGCGGCGAGCCCGGGCGCCTCGACAAGGGGGCTCGGGCGGTACTCGCGAAAGCGGCGGTGGAACTCGTAGGGCTCAGCCGGCGCCGGCGCCATGTGGATGGCCCGGCCGCCGGCGTGCTCGTTGAGGAAGATGACCGGGTCGCTCATTCGCCCCTGCTCCAGGCGGCGAAGGCGTCGATCATGGCCCGCACGTCCGGCCCGAGCGGGTAGAGGATCGGGCACGTGCAGCCGTGGGCGACGTACTCCTCCACCTTGGCCCGGCACTCGGCGGCCGTCCCCGAGGCGGTGATCATCTGAACCACGTCGTCGGGGACGAGCCGGGAGGCGGCCACCACCTCGTCGTGGGTCGCCGGCCAGGTGAGCACCTTGCCGATCTCCTCGAGGAGGCTGTCGGGCACGCCGGAGGCCTTCATGATGTGCGGCTGCTGGCCGAGGTACTGGGTGACGAGGAGGCGGGCGGCGTCGAGCGCCCGCCCGCGGTCCTCGTCGAGGGAGCAGACGACGAGCTGGGGACGGTCGAGGTCGTCGACACGGCGGCCGGCTCGGCGAGCCCCCTGTTCGAGGTGGGCCATCGCCTGCTCGTTGTAACTCGGCGAGACGAGGTAGTTGAGCACGACCCCGTCGGCGATCTCGCCGGCGAGCTCGAGCATCCGGTCGCCGGTGGCGCCGATGTAGATTGGCACCTCCTTCGGCCGGCGCGGCTGGTGGACGTAGTCGAGCTCCACGTCGTCCAGCTCGACGAACTCGCCGTGGTAGCTGACCCGCTCGTCGGCGAGCAGCCGACGGACCGTCTCCACGGTCTCGCGCATGGCCTGCAGCGGCTTGCGCCGCTCGATGCCCACCTTGCGGGCGAGCGGGTCCCACCAGGCGCCGATCCCGAGGACGACCCGGCCCGGAGCCAGGTCGTCGAGGGTGGAGAAGGTGGAGGCGAGCAGTGCAGGGTTCCGGGTCCAGTTGTTGACGACCCCCGAGCCGACGACGATCCGCTCGGTGACGGCGAGGAAGGAGGCCATCGGGACGGTCGCCTCGCGCACGAGCCGGCTCTCGGCCTGCCAGACAGCCCTGAAGCCCTGCTCCTCGGCGTAGCGGGCGTACTCCATTCCCTGGCGGATCGGATGGGCGTCCTGCAGGTAGAGCGCGACCGGTGTCCTCACGCGACCGTCCTTTCTCGCGGGCCTCGGCGCACTGTAGATGGGGTCCCCGGTCACTTCAACATTTCGTTGCAAACGGTGGCCGTCGGGAGGTGAACCGCCGGCCGGCCCCGGTCTATCGTCCTCGGCACAAGGCCGTCGTTCCGGGGAGGTCTGTGGTGAGCACCGTCGCCGTCTGTCAGGTGGAGCTTCGCCTGGGCGAGCTCGCCGCCAACCGGGCGGCCGTCCTGTCCGCCATCGAGCAGGCAGCGGCGTCGGGAGCCGAGCTTGCCGTCGTTCCCGAGCTCTCCGATTCCGGCTACGTCTTCTCCGACCCGGCCGAGGCGGCCCGGCTGGCCGAGCCGGCCGCCTCGAGCGCCACTCTCGAGGGCTGGGTCGAGGTGGCCGGTCGTCTCGGGCTCGTGGTCGTCGGCGGCTTCTGCGAGGCCGGGGAGGACGGCAGGCTCCACAACAGCGCCGCCCTCGTCGACACCTCGGGGGTGCGCTCGGTCTACCGCAAGGCCCACCTGTGGGACCGGGAGAAGCTCTTCTTCGCGCCCGGCGACGATGCGCCCCCTGTCGTCGAGACTCCCGTCGGCCGAGTGGCGGTCATGATCTGCTACGACGTCGAGTTCCCCGAGTGGGTGCGCACGGCGGCGCTGGCGGGCGCGGACCTCGTGGCCGTGCCGACGAACGAGCCGCTCGCCCTCCGTCCCGAGGGCGAGCGCCCGGCGGCGTACGTGAAGGCCCAGGCCGCCGCCGCGGCCAACGGCGTCTACGTGGCGATCGCCGACCGGTGCGGAGCCGAGAGGGGCGTCTCGTGGGCGGGGGTCTCCTCGGTGATCGGACCGGACGGCTACCCCGTCGTCGGCCCGCCGCTCGAGGAGAGCCAGACGGTGCTCGTGGCTGTGCTCGAGGCGGCCCGCGCCCGGGACAAGCGCCTCGGCGAGCGCAATGACGTCTTCGGCGACCGGCGCCTCGAGCTCTACTCCCGAGGGCCCGGGATCTGATGAGCGCGAGCCGGCCTCTCACCTTCCTGTTCATGCCCGAGAGCGCGTACGGGCCGACCAACAACTGCATCGGGATCGGCGATGTGCTGCGCCGCGCCGGCCACCGGGTGGTCTTCGCCGCCGAAGCCTCCTGGAAGGGCAAGCTCGAGGCGCTCGGCTTCGAAGAGGACCTCGTCGACCTGGCGCCGAGCGAGGGAGGAGAGGCCGAGGCGGGCAAGTTCTGGACCGACTTCATCGCCGAGACCGCTCCTGTCTTCCGCAGGCCGACGATCGAGCAGATCGAGCACTTCCTCGCTCCGACCTGGGCGGCCCTCGTCGACGGTGCCCGCTTCTGCCAGGCCCAGCTCGAGGAGATCCTCGACCGCCACCGGCCTGACGCCGTCATCGAGGACAACGTCGTGGCCTTCCCGGCGCTCGTCACCGCAGGGGTGCCCTTCGTCCGGATCGTCTCGTGCAACCCGCTCGAGATGAAGGGGCCGGAGGTGCCGCCCGCCTTCTCCGGCTACCCGGCAGGAGACCGGGCGGGCTGGGAGGAGTTCCGGGCGGAGTACCGGCGGGTGCTCTTGAAGCCCTGGGAGGGCTTCGACGAGTGGGTGCGCTCGTGCGGAGCGCCGGCGCTCGAGCCGCTCGAGTTCATCCACGAGTCGACAGAGCTCAACCTCTACGTCTATCCCGAGGTCATCGACTACACAGGCCGTCGTCCCCTCGGGGCGAGCTGGCACCGCCTCGAGTCCTCGGTCCGGGCCACCGAGGGGGCCTTCGAGCCTCCCGAGTGGCTGCGGGACGACGGGGGCGCCCTCGTCTACCTCTCGCTCGGCTCCCTCGGCTCGGCCGACGTCGGGCTGATGAGCCGCCTCGTCGAGGTCCTCGCGACGACACCGCACCGCTACATCGTGAGCAAGGGGCCGTTGGCGGACCGCTACGAGCTCGCCGACAACATGTGGGGGGCTGCCCAGGTCCCCCAGACGACCGTGCTCCCGCTCGTCGACCTCGCCATCACTCACGGCGGCAACAACACCACGACCGAGTGCTTCCACTTCGCGACGCCCCAGGTGGTCCTGCCGCTGTTCTGGGACCAGTACGACAACGCCCAGCGCCTCGAGGAGACCGGCTTCGGCCGGAGGCTGTCCACCTACGAGTTCGAAGCCGACGAGCTCGTGGCGGCGATCGACCGGCTGCTCGGCGACGAGCCCCTGCGCCGGCGGATGGCTGCCGAGTCCGAGCGCATCCAGGCGGCCCACGGGACGGCGACCGCCGCCGGTCTCATCGAGGAGGTCGCTCGGGCCTCCTCGCCATGAGGGTGTCGGCTCAGCCGCCAGCCGCGGCGGCGTAGGCGTCGAGCCGCTGCAGCTCGTCCTCGTAGAGGCTCCTCATCACCTTCGGGGCGAAGAGTCGTTCGAAGATGCCACCGATGCCGCCGGCTCCCTGCCAGGCGGTGTGCATGCGCACGCGGCAGGCGCCGGCGTCCGGGGACACGGTGAAGGTCGTCACGAGCGAGGAGTTGGCGTCCGTCTCGACGAGCACCCGTCCCGGCTCGGGCTCGGAGACGACCATGTGGTACGGGCGCGAGCGGCCACCGGCGGTCACGACGAACTCCACCTCGGTGCCCGCTCCGACACCACCGGAGACGAGGCGGAAGCCGGAGAAGGCGGGTGGGAGGAAGCGCTGGTGGTGCTCGGAATAGTCGGCGAGGTAGCCGTACACCCGCTCGGCCGGAGCGCGGACCACCCGCTCGGCCGACACCTCGACGGTCGACATGGCCCGTGCCTATCGCGCCGGGGTGGCCGTGTCCAACTCACGTTCGCGTTCGCACGCCAGCGTGGTCTCTCGGCCGCGCACCGTGGTGCACGCCCGGCTCGCATGACCGGATCGGGGCTCCCGACCCACAACCCGTGCCGTCGACCTCCCCACCAGCTGGTTGCCTGCCGCAGCCCTCGTGGCGGTGCTGGCGAATGCCTCCGTCCTCTACGGGCTCGGCCGGAGCGACGTCGGCGGGGAGGTGGTGGTGGGCGACGTGAGGCCGTGGCGCCGGGCGCCGGCCGCTAGCAGGCTACGTGGGTGCCCGGTGGCCGCCGGGGACCTGCCGCCAGGGACAGCGGCCGGGAAGTCGGCGATCCGGCCGGCTCACGTGTCCCGTCCGCCTCGCGGTAGGGCGCAACACCGAGCAGCCGGTCGACCGTGGTGAAACCGAAGCCACGGGCCGAGAGCTCCCTCACGACGAGCTCGACTGCACCGGCGGTGCTCCCCCGGTCACCACCTTTGGCATCGAAGCCGTCGTGGAAGATGAGGATGCTTCCGGGCCGGGCCTTTCCGACGGCTTGCCGGGCGAGTCGCCCGGGCGAAGGCTGGAACACCTCGAGCACGTGGGCGAACTCGCCGGACACGAGCTGGAGCGACCGCTCCCGTGCGAGCTCGAACAGCGCCGGCGTGCGCAGCAGCCAGGGCGGACGGAACAGGGCCGGCCGAATCCCGAGGTGGCCGAGGAACACCTCGTCAGCCCGGTCAATTTCGTCGCGCAGCCTCGCCCGGCCGGCACAGCGCTCGAACCGGTGGGAGTAGCCGTGGCTGCCGAGCACGTGTCCGTCGCGCAGCAGACGACGGGCGGCCTCCGGGTGGCGCTCGATGCAGGCCCCGACCGCGAAGAAGGTGGCGACCGCGCCCGCCTCGGAGAGGAAACCGGCGATGCGCGAGGTGTAGGGCTCGTTCGGCCCGTCGTCGAAGGTCAGTGCGACGACCGGCTCCGTCGTCTCGCCACGGTACGGAAAGGTCCCGAGCCGCTGGGAGTACGGAGACATGAGGGTCCAGTACGAGGCGGCCGCTCCCAGGGCTCCGGCGGCGAGCACGCGGCGGGGGTGCCCTCGTCGGCCCGTCGCCGCCGGCATCAGATGAGGCTTGCCACGTACAGGCCGGTCCTGAACAGCACGACGCCGAGAACGAGCATGCTGGAGGCGAGGAGCACGCGGACGGCTCTCGAGGCGGCAGAGGGTGGTCGATCGTCCCGGCGGAAGGCGGGCGCAGTTCCGAGCAGCGGCCTCCCGGCCATCCGGTTCACCCAGTAGGCGAGGAGGTAGTAGATGAAGAAGGTGACCACGAGGTTGTAGACGAGGCCCTGCTGCAAGCGGCGCGACGAGGTGAAGGTGGGGTTGTGCCGGTCGAAGGCGACCGGGCCCTGTCGCTGAAGGCGGCGGAGCAGGTCGACCTCGTCGCCGCCCTGGGTCAGCTGGGTGTTGTACCCGGGCCAGGCGTCCCGGCGGAAGGCGAGGTTGGTTGCCGTGACGTAGAAGACCCGGCCGATCAGCCGGCGCCAGACCGCCACCGAGCCGAACAGGACGCGCGGGTAGACGGTCGCCCAGAAGGGGATGGCGCCGGCGAAGCGGCACGGACCGCCCACGGCCACGCTGGAGGGCTGCTGTGTGAGCATGTGGTCGATGCGGGTGAGCCAGCCCGGGTCGAAGGTGGTGTCGGCATCGGTGGAGACGATGATCTCGCCGCGGGCGACCTCGGTGCCGCGCTGGCGAGCCCAGCAGACGCCGGGCCGTGCCTCGTGCACGACGACGACGCCGAAGGACCGGGCGATGGCCGCCGTCCGGTCCGTGCTGTTGTTGTCGACGACGACGACCTCGACCTCACCGGCGAAGTCCTGCGCCGCCAGGGAGCGCAGGCAGTCGGGCAGGTACCGCTCCTCGTCGAGCGCGGGGATCACGACGCTGAAGCGTGGCAGCGTCTCTCCTGGTGCTCCAGGCCGATCCTCGTACACTGTCCTCCCTCGGTCCGGCCTGTGCATCGGTGTGCAACGCGAACTGGCGGTACGGTACTGGCCAGGGAGCCGAAAAGCCACGCGGGCAGCTGAGACCGCCCGCCAGCTGGGATCTTCGTGCCGCCGGGAGACCACGGACCCGACGTGGCCGGCGACGGCTCCGCTCGGAGGCGGGAACCGGCCCCGCCCATGGCGCCGTGCCCGGGAAGACGGCGGCGGGAGGCGGAGTCTCGACGAGCCCGCCACGGCTCTCTGTCTCTCGAACGGGGGGAGCAGGCGAACCTCTGCCTGCGCGTGCGGTTCTCGGCGACCCAGCGGGGTCAGCCTTCGTCGAATGACCTCTCAGGAGAGGGGGTGCCGAGGTCACCTCGGCGGCGCGCCTCGCTCTCAGACCGGTCCTCGCTGCAGGCGTCGTGACCGGGGAGGCCCCGACGAAGACGGGCCGACCGTCCGAGCTCGCCGGCCTACCCGTCGAGGTGAAGGGGCAGCCCGAAGGCAGGAAACAGCCTTTCGGGTGCGAGGAAGTCGAGGAAGAAGCTCAAGGCGGCGATCCGTCCCCCTGACACCTCGAGCACCTGGAGCGCCCAGGGCGAGTATCCACCGTTCGGGTCCCGGTGGTACTGGCCGAAGGCGGGGGAGCCGTTTGCCGAGGTCGCCAGCAGCCTCGAGCCTCGGCACTCGCTCGGCCCCGGCTGCACCATCCAGGTGGCGATGTTCCCTGCGCCCTCGAGCCACAGCTGGAAGGGGGGCATCGACTGGACTGCGTCCTCGTGCAGCAGGCCGACGAGGGCCTCGATGTCGTAGCGCTCGAAGGCGTCGACGTATCGGTGCAGCAACGCCTCGTCGGCCTCCCCGAGCGGCTCGGGATGCGGTCCGGGCGGCAGGGCGCTCAAGCTGGCGCGGGCCCGCTGGAGGGCGCTGTTGACCGAGGCCACCGAGCTCTCGAGCAGCTCGGCGGCCTCGGCAGCCGGCCATCGCAGCACCTCGCAGAGGATGAGCACGGCCCGCTGGCGCGGGGGCAGGTGCTGGAGGGCGGCGACGAAGGCCAGCCGGACGGACTCGCGGTACTCGGCGACGACGGCGGGGTCGGTGCCGTCGGGTCCTGCCTGGTGGCCGGGGATCGGCATGACCCAGGTCGCCTCGGGGAGCAACCGGCCGAGCAGCGACTCGTCGGGGGGCGACGACGGCCCCATCTCCATCGGCCGGGCCCGGCGCTGGACCTGTCTTCCCATGTCGATGCAGACGTTGGTGGCGATGCGGTACAGCCATGTCCGGACGCTCGAGCGCCCCTCGAAGCCCCCGGCGCTCCGCCAGGCACGCAGCATGGTCTCCTGCACCGCGTCCTCGGCCTCGAAGCCCGAGCCGAGCATCCGGTAACAGTAGGCCGTGAGCTCGCGGCGGTAGGGCTCGAGGGTCAGGGTGCCCGCGGCGGCAGACTCCACCACGGCGCCGATGCTAGTGA
Source organism: Actinomycetes bacterium (assembly GCA_021797795.1). Classification (GTDB taxonomy): domain Bacteria; phylum Actinomycetota; class Acidimicrobiia; order Acidimicrobiales; family Bog-793; genus JAKACF01. The sequence continues at coordinate 20,051 of JAJZZB010000045.1, forward strand.
AGTCCCTCAAGGTGGGCCCGGTTCCCACGGGCGGCCGTCGGATGCGTTGCTGCGACAAGCCCAGCCCGTCCGGAGCGGTCCGAGGGTGCCCAGGCGCGCCTACGAGCTGCGCAAGCCCGGTCCGAGGTCGATCTGCTCGCGTAGGGCGCAGCCATGCATCGACGTTCGCCTCCGGATCTGGCGAAGTGACCCCCTGCACGCGGCGGCCGTGGGTGGCCAAGATGTGCCGTCCGAGACGGCGGCCACCCAGCTGCGCCATCTCCTCCAACCCCCTACGGGTTGCAGCATGGGCACGTACCGGGGTCAGCTCCGGCCTCAGGCGAGACGAGGGGCCGCTCCCGTCTGCACTGGCAGGCGGGGCAGCCGTCGATCTCGGCTCGCGGGCGGGCGACCTCGGTGCCGCACCAGGCGCACGGCACGCCGAAGACAACCTCGACGCGTCCCCAGCCAGGGGCCCCGCAGGACGGGCATCGGGTGGCGACCCGGGCGGCGAGGCGCTCTGCAGCGGCGGCTATGACGGCACGGCGTGAGGGGCACGCGTGAGCTCGCATGTCGGTCTCTACTCGGGCCAGGCCGTCGGCTGCGGCGGCAGCGCACTCACTGACGGCGGCGGCGAGCATGTCGGGGCTGGAGATGCCCTTGTAGATCGGGTGCAACTCTCCGCTGTTCGGCCGGACGATCAGCTGGTGTCCGGGAAAGTCGGCCGTGGACAGGAACGGTGCGAGGTCTTCGGCGGCAGTCGCACTCGTCGAGGCAGCGATGGTGTCCCAGCTGGAGTGGCTCTCCCATACGACGATCCCGTTGTCGTCGTCGACGAGGACGACGATCTCCTGATCGGCGTTGACAAATGGCATCGCAGGGTCCGGGCCGATGCTCCCTTCGGATGCCAGCCCAAGGGTCCGGCCGGCTGCGCTCATGCCGAGGCGCGCCTTGGCGATGGCGGTGTCGAGGGGTGGTGCCTGGCGGGGGACCTCCCCGGTGAACGTGCCGAGGGAGTCGGTGTCGACTGCAACGGCGTCGACCCGCAGCCCGACGGCCTCTGCAAGCGGGGGGGCGATGAGGGGAAGCTTGCCGTGCTTGGTGGCGAGCACTCCCACCCGCCCGGTGTAGGGGTGCTCCGACCTTCCCCAGCTGCGCAGTGGGGTCGCAGCCACGAAGACGGCGTTCCGGCCCGACGCCGAGGCCCTGGGTGTCCGTGGTCGCCGCACCATGGTCCGAGCCTACCTTATAAACGAAGTAAACTTCGTGTACTGTGATTCGTGTAGTAGAGCGCGGCGGCGGGCGTCGCAGCTGGAGAGGAGAGGTCCGCCGTGTTGCATGGGAAGCGGGTGCTTGTCAGCGGGGTCGCCACCAGGGACAGCATCGCTGCCGCTGTCGTCGAGCGGGCCGTGCGGGCCGGTGCCGAGGTGGTGGTGGCTGCGTATCCGAAAGACGTGTGTGCCGCGCAGGAGGTGCTCGCTGGCCTGCCCCAGCCGGTCGAGGTGGTGGCGGTGGACGCGACGAGCGAGAGTGACATGACCATGCTGGAGGACGAGGTGCGGCATCGGTGGGGAGCCCTCGACGGAGCGTTGCACGCCATCGCCTTTGCGCCTCGGAGCGCGCTCGGCAGCGTGATGGACGCTCCCGCTCGTGACGTCGAGTTGGCGATGCGCACGAGCGTGTGGAGCTACGCGGCGTTCGGGCGCCTGCTGCAGCGCCTGGCGCCCCCGTCCGGTGCCAGCCTGGTCGGGCTGGACTTCGACAGCGCCCGGGCGTGGCCTGTCTACAACTGGATGGGGCCGTGCAAGGCAGCGCTTCGTTCTCTCAACGGGTACCTGGCCCGTGACCTCGGATGCCTGGGGGTGCGCGCGAACCTGGTCGCCGCCGGGCCGCTGCGCACCCGGGCGGCCTCAGGGATCCCCGACTTCGAGGTGCTCGTGGACCGCTGGGATCGCCAGGCGCCTCTGGCCTGGGATCCAGCGGACGGATCCGGGGTGGCCGATGCCGTCTGCTTCTTGCTGTCGGACCTCGCCCGGGCGATCACCGGCGAGGTGCTCCACGTGGACGGCGGCATGCACGCGATGGCCACCTACCTGCGCGAGAACCCCGCTGGGGCATCGCCGGAGCACGGCTGAGCTAACTCAGGACGCAGCCGTTCGCCGGCGCCGCTGAGGCCCGAGATCCGCCACCAGCCGGAGCAACTCGCCGACGCTGTGCGGCTGCTCGACGGGGTGGCGCAACGGGCGGTCCCGGTCGATCTCGTAGTGGTTGCGGCGCCCCACCCGGGTGCGCTTCACGTACCCCCCCGCCACGAGGTCGGCGACGATCGCCTGGGCAGCGCGCTCGGTGATCCCGACCCGTGCGGCGATGTCGCGCCCGCGGATGCCGGGATCGCCGGCGATGCACACGAGCACGTGGCCGTAGTTGGTGAGGAACGTCCACGTGGGCTTCGCCGGCTCCGCATCTCGGCCGACTTCGCTGCGGTCCGCCATGTTGGAGAGGGTACCCGATTTCGTGAAACAGAAGATGGCTGATCGACCACACCGCAGGTTGCGACCTCAGCAAGTAACGGTCTATGATTCACGAGATGCAGATCATAGATCGGAA
>JAJZZB010000227.1 GCA_021797795.1 Actinomycetes bacterium
GATGCGATCAGCTCGGTGGCCTACGGGCCCGAGGCGATGTTGGTGGTGCTGGCGAGTGCCGGGGTGGGGGCGCTGGCCAAGATCGAGCCGATCACCGTCGCCATTGTGGTGCTGCTCGTGATCCTGGTGTTCTCCTACCGCCAGGTGATCCAGGCCTACCCCGATGGGGGCGGCTGCTACGCCGTGTCGAAGGCCAACCTCGGCCATCGGGCCAGCCTGCTGGCGGCGGCGTCGCTCATCGTCGACTACGTGCTCACTGTGGCGGTGTCGATCGCGGCCGGGGTCGCTGCCCTGGTATCGGCCTTTCCGGGCCTCGCCCCCGACAGCCTCCCTATCTCCCTCGTCGTGCTGGCTGTGCTGACAGCGCTCAACCTGCGGGGACTGGCGACCAGTGCCAGGGCGCTGTTGTTGCCGACCGCGGTGTTCATCGTTGGGATCTACCTGGTCATCGTTGCCGGGCTGTTCCGTTCCCGCCCCGTCGCCGGGGCGGGAATCCACGTGGCGGTGCCCACCGCGGCGGCTTCTGTCGGCGTGCTGCTGCTCTTGAAGGCGTTCGCGGCGGGCTGCAGCGCGCTGACCGGGGTGGAGGCCATCGCCAACGACGTGCCCGCCTTCCGGGCGCCCAGGGTACGGCGGGCGATGCGTACCGAAGTGCTCTTGGGAGGGATCCTCGGCACGATGCTGCTCGGCCTGTCGGTGCTGACCGTCCGCTTCCACATCGCTCCGGAGAGCTCGCAGACGGTGCTCAGCCAGATCACCGGGGCGTCGGTCGGGCGGGGGGCGATCTACTACGTGGTCGACCTCTCGACCACGGCGATCCTGGCGATCGCCGCCAACACCTCCTTCGGGGGCCTGCCGGTGCTCGCCAGCCTTCTCGCCCGGGACAACCTGCTCCCGCACGTGTTCGGCCTGCGCGGCGACCGCCCCGTCTACCGCTACGGGGTGGTGGCCTTGGCGGTGCTGGCCGGCGCGCTGCTCGTCGCGGTCGACGCCAACACCAACGCCCTCATCCCCCTCTTCGCCATCGGGGTGTTCACCGGCTTCACCCTCTCCCAGACCGGCCTCGTGCGCCACTGGCACCATGACCGGCCGAGGCGCTGGTGGGCACGGGCCGGTCTCAACGGCATCGGGGCAGCCATGACCGCGGTGGCGACCGTCATCTTCGTGGTCACCAAGTTCGTCGCCGGCGCCTGGGTGGTAGTGATCGCCGTCCCGGCCCTGATCCTGCTCTTCTCCCGCATCGACGCCTACTACCGAGGCGTCGCCACCGAGATCCACCTTGGCGAGGTGCCCCCCAAGCCGGCAGGGGAGAGGAGCCTCGTCGTCGTGGCCGTCGCCGCCGTCTCGAAGATGACCGCCGCCGCTCTCACGGCGGCTCTCTCGCTCGGCGACGAGGTGGTGGCGGTCAGCGTGCAGTTCGATGACGAACGAGCGGCGTCGATCCGCGCCGATTGGGACCGCTGGGACCCTGGGGTGCCGCTCACTGTCCTTCGCCCCCGCACTCGCTCGATCACCAAGCCCATGCTCGCCCACCTCGACGGGCTGCAGCACCAGGACCACTCCCAGGTGCTCGTGCTCATCCCCGAGGTCGAGCCCAAGAAGTGGCGCCACCAGCTCCTCCAGAACCAGCGCGGCATCCTCCTCGCCAACGCCCTGCGCCGCCACTGCGACGTCAACGTCGCCCGGATGCCGTTCCACCTCGACGAGAGGTAGCAGGAGGCGGCGAATCAGCCGCCTGGTGGCCGACGGCCCTCTCCGAGGGCAGCGAGAGAGGTGCCGAGAAGGATCAGGCGGCCCGATCGCCAGGCGAGGCGGCCGCCTTGACGAGGCGCGTCTCTGCCCGGGTCTGGCGGAGCAGGGTCATGAGGCCGACGCCGACCACGCAGAAGGTGACGAGGACCAACGCGATGCCGAGGTGCGCCAGGTTGTGGACGTGGACACCGGTGGCAAGGCTGATGCCTGCGGCGTCGGGGAACAGGAGCCCGAACGCGCCCCCGGCGATGAAGGCGACACCACCCCAGGTCAGCGTGTTGCCGGCCGTGCGCAAGGCCACGCGACGGATCGCCTCGGGACCGAGACCCCGCCGGGCGGCGACGAGACCGAAGAGGCTTCCGGCCAGGATCTGGACCACCGTGGTGCCGAGCCCGAAGAACGCGCCGGGGACCCAGCCCCAGACGGCGCTGTGCTCGGCCGGGGCGAGGACGGTGTAGACGATGAGGGCGAAGGCGCCGAACCCCCAACCCGCCACGAACCCGTGCGCGGCGGGCATCCACGGTCGTGGGTCGTCGAGGTCGAGGTGCCGGCCTGAGCGGTCACCGTCGGTCGGGTGACGTCGCTGCCCGGGGAGGTGGAGATGGATGGTGCGGCGTCGCCGGACGATGACGACGCCGGCCGCCGTCATCAGAGCGCCCACGACGAGGTAGACGACGTAGTCGACCGAAGCGAACGTGAAGAGGTGGGACAGGCCGAGGTAGGCCAGCTCGCTGGCGAGCGCCCGCTGCACGGTGAAGGCCAACGAGAAGGTGAGCGCGGCGCGTAGTCCTCGCCGGGTGGAGTAGCCGCCGATCGAGTAGCTGAAGGTGATCGGCCAGGTGTGCTCGTCGGGGGTGATGCCGTGGACCATGCCGAGGACGAAGGCGGTCACCACGATCGCGAACCCGGCGACGTGGGCCGGGTTCCACAGGTTGATCGTCGCCAGGATCCCTGTCACCGGCCGTTCTTGCCTGCCTGCGCAGTCGATCTCCGGCGCCCGCGCTGGGATGTCCCATGGGCATCGTCGGCACAGATGCCGCAGGTCCCCGAGAGGACGAGCTGGTGGCCCGAGACGAGGAAACCCGACCAGGCCCGGACCCGGCTCGCCAGGTCGGCGACGATCGAGCAGGCGAGTGGCTCCATCCGGCCACAGGTCGTGCAGACGAGGTGGTCGTGGTGCTCACTCGCCACCTCGTAGTGCGCACGGCCGTCACCGAGCGGCACGCGGACGACGGTCCCCGACCGCTCGAGCCCGCAGACTGCCCGGAACACCGAGGACGGATCGGGCGCGAGGCCCTGACGTGTGAGGTCGTCATGGAGCTCGTCGAGCGTCCAGCAGTGCCGGGCGGGGCGCCGCATGATCTCGAGCACCTCTTCGGCGATCAGCGAACGGCGGGGCATGGCACGAGACGATACGCAAGTTGATTGCGCAAGTCAATTGCACGAGTGGTCGTCGGCGCCGACGTAGGTCGGTGGCGCCGACGTCACCGCCAAGCGTGGGTGCCTCTGGCGGGTCACGGCAGCGCGTCGCTGCTGATGGCGGCCGCTCACGGCTCGGGTTGGTCGCCGCTCAGCGTCCCGCGCCCGGACAGCCGGTAGAGCAGGACGAAGGCGGGGACGACGATAGCGACCATCACGCCGGCGACGATGAGCTCGGTCACGAGCGCAGCGGTGGGCGCGGCCGCCGCCCGGAGGCTGAGCGTCCCAGGCAGCATCGCCGGGTACTGGGCCGCCGCCCATCCCCAGAGCATGGTGGCGAAGGTGGCGGCGGCCAGGTACCGCAGGCCGGTGGTCCTGCGCGTTGCCAGCTCCGCAAGAACGGCGGTGCCGAGGACCACCGATGCGACGACCAGCCCGAGCGCCGGCCCGGTGGTGAGGTGGTGGGCGATGCGAGGCGCGCTCTGGTCGAGCTCGTAGAGAGCCAGGCCGCCGAGCGCGCCGGCGAGAACGCCCGAGGCGAGCGCCCGGCGCCGGAAGTATTCGCTCATCGCCGTCTCGTGCCGTTCGGCGTCGCAGGTGAGGTAGACCGCAGCCAGGTAGGCGAAGGCCACGACGGAGAGGACGCCCAAGGTGAGCGCCGTCGGGGACGTCCAGGCCGCGATGTCGAGCCCGTGGGCGACGGTGTGCACCTTCCCGGTCACGATGGCGCCTGCCGCCGCCCCGAAGAAGAACGGAGTGATGAGCGACGACGATGCGAAGAGGGCGCCGCTCAGCCGGCGGTAGCGCAGGCTGGTGGCGACGGCCCGGAAGGCGAAGCCGCTGCCGCGCAGGATGACGCCGAAGGCGGCCATGCTGAGCGGCACGAACAGCGTCGTCATGATCGCCGCGAACGCCGGGGGGAAGCCCGTCCACAGGACCACCAGGACGATGACCAGCCAGACGTGGTTGGCCTCCCAGACCGGGGCGATGGAGCGGTCGATGAGCTGGCGGGGCGCGGCCCCCCGG
>JAJZZB010000228.1 GCA_021797795.1 Actinomycetes bacterium
GTAGTAACACGACCCCAACGCTCTCTCGCGCCCGTTCTCCCAGCTCACAACCCCATTTCGGCCCTATCGCGTGCCTACCAGCTCAGTAAGTCCGGTCTGACCCGCTCATCGGGCGTCACCGCCCCCATATCGAGGGTGGCGTTGCTCTGCTACTGCATGCGGCGACGCGTAAGCCAGCCCGTCTTCTTGATGCGCCAGCGCCAGTTGCCGGTCGGCACGAGGTCTCCCCGTTTGACCAGATGGGCTAAGCCCTCCTGGCATGTAAACGGATGCAGCGGTTCGTAGATCGGATTGGTACCTGAGCGACTCATGTTCCGCAGCACGCTGTCCAGCGTGCTGTAGTCCACTTCGCTCCCCGTTGCGGCGATCTCTTTGAGCACCTGGCGCAGCATCCTCACCTGATAGGGAACTGGCGCCGCCAAGGGCGGAGCTCCACCGGGAGGGTGGTGCAGTGACGCGGCGTAACCTCTCCGATCGGACCGTGCCTGCCACCCAGCCGCGAATAGCAGGATTGTCAGCCCGACAACGAGCGGGATCGCCCAGCCCATCGAGCGGATGCTGTGCGTCACCCAGGCGATCAGGCCACCGATCGTCACAATCGCGCCGATCACCGCGAAACATCGGCGAACGGTTCCCGTGAAGAAGGCAAACACCGACCGCACGCTATGTGTTTTGGTGCAGGCCCGCGCCTATTGGTGCAGGTCAGGCTTGTGGTGCAAAGCCTCGCTCGACGCGATGTGAATGAGTATGCACAAGTGTGTATGCTCATGCCATGCGAGCCGCCGTCATCGGCGCCAGCGGCTACCTCGGGGCCGAGCTGCTGCGCCTGTTGGCTGACCATCCCGACGTCCACGTCACCGCCGTCCAGGGCGACTCGAGCGCCGGGGCGGCCGTGGCCGAGCTGTACCCCTCGCTCGCCGGCTCCTACGGAGGTCTGTCCGTCGGCGGTGTCGACATCGAGGAGGCGCTCGCCGCCGACGTGGTCTTCGTGGCCGTTCCCTCCGGCCAGTCGCAGCCGATCGTGGGCGAGCTGGCCGGCCGCGCCCGGCTCGTCGTCGACCTCGGGGCGGACTTCCGCCTGAAGGACCCTGGCGCCTACGAGCAGTGGTACCACTTCGTCCACACTCGGCCCGATCTGCTCGCGGCCGCCGTCTACGGGCTGCCGGAGCTCAACCGGGCCGAGCTCATCGGTGCCGGTCTCGTGGCAGCCCCGGGCTGCTACGTCACCGCCGCCTCGCTCGCGCTCGCCCCCTTTGTCACCAACGGCTTCGTCGAGCCGACCGGGATCGTCATCGACGCCGCCAGCGGGACCTCGGGCGCCGGAAGGTCGCCGAGCGGAGCCCTCCACCACCCCCACGTGAGCGGGCGCTTCAGCGCCTACGGCGTGCTCACCCACCGGCACACGCCCGAGATCCAGCAGGTCCTCGGCGCCGAGGTCCTCTTCACGCCGCACCTGGCGCCGATGACGAGGGGCATCCTCGCCACCTGCTACGCCCGCCCGACCTCCGGCGCAGCTCTGTCCTCGAGCGAGGAGGTGATCGACGTGCTCCGCCAGGCCTACTCCCACGAGCCCTTCGTCCACGTCTCGCCAGAGCTCGTCTCGACCGGCGACGCCTACGGCTCCAACGTGGCCCATCTGACGGCGCGCTACGACCCGAGGACGAACTGGATCGTCGCCTTCGCCGCCATCGACAACCTCGTGAAGGGCGGGGCCGGCCAGGCGCTCCAGGCCGCCAACGTCGCCCTCGGGCTCCCCGAGAGCGCCGGGCTCCCCCTCGTCGGGCTGGCGCCGTGAGCGGCCTCGTACCGCTCGGTTTCCGGGCCGCCGGTGGTGCGGCAGGCCTGAAGGAGAGCGGGGCACCCGATCTCGCCGTCGTCGCGGCGGCGCCCCCGGGTGCCGTCCCGGCCGCTGCCGTGTTCACGAGGAATCTGGCGGCCGCCGCCCCGGTCCAGCTGAGTCGGCGCCACCTCGCCGAGAGCGCAGGACGCGTCGGTGCCGTCGTCCTCAACAGCGGCTGCGCCAATGCCGGAACCGGTGAGTCCGGCCTCGCCGCCGCCGCCACCACCGCCCGGGCCGCCGGCCAGCGGCTCGGCCTCCCGCCCGAGCACGTGCTCGTCTGCTCGACCGGCGTGATCGGCACCGAGCTGCCCCTCGCGCGGCTCGAGGGCGCCCTGCCCGGGCTGTTCGACGAGCTCGGCTACTCCGAGGAGTCGCTCCTCTCGGCCGCCCGGGCGATCATGACCACCGACACCCACGAGAAGCTGGCGTGGGCGGAGCTCGCAGGCGGCGCCCGCCTGGCGGCGATCGCGAAGGGGGCTGCCATGCTCGCCCCCGACATGGCGACGATGCTGGCGGTGCTGCTCACCGATGCCGTCGTGGCGCCCGACCGCCTCCACGTCGCCCTCGCCCGGGCAACCGGGCGCTCCTTCAACGACCTCTCGGTGGACGGCTGCACCTCGACCAACGACACGGTGATCGTGCTCGCGAGCGGCGCCTCCGGAGTCGAGCCGGACGAGGCCGAGCTCACCGCCGCCTTGACCGCCGCCTGCCGGAACCTCGCCCACCAGATGGCTGCCGACGCCGAAGGGGGGACCAAGGTGGTGAGGGTCGTGGTCTCGGGTGCCCTGGACCACGAGGGCGCCCGGGCGGCGGCGCGGCGGGTCGCCGAGTCGAGCCTCGTCAAGTGCTCGTGGTACGGCGGCGACCCGAACTGGGGGCGGGTCCTGAGCGAGCTCGGAACCGCCGGCACCGCCCTCGACCCGGCCCGTGTCCGGATCTCCTACGGCCGCCACACAGTCTGCTCGGCCGGTGTCGCCGCCGCCCACGACGAGGCGGCGCTGACCGACTACCTCGCCGGTCCCGAGTTCGAGATCCTCTGCGAGCTCGGCCTCGGCGACGGGAGAGGCGAGATCCTGAGCGCCGACCTCACCCACGGCTATGTCGACGAGAACATGGGGCGCTCATGAGGCCGGGCGACACCTCGACCGCCACCGTGAAGGCGTCCGTCCTCTGCGAGGCCCTGCCCTACATCCGGCGCTTCGCAGGCAAGGTCGTCGTCATCAAGTACGGGGGCAACGCCCTCGCCGATAACCCCGGCGAGGAGGGTGCGCTCCGGTCCTTCGCCGACGACGTCGTCCTGCTCCGCTCCATCGGCATCCAGGCGGTCGTCGTCCACGGGGGTGGACCACAGATCGGCGCCCTCATGCAGCGCCTCGGCAAGGTGCCCGAATTCCGCGACGGCCTTCGCGTCACCGACGCCGAGACGCTCGAGATCGCCCGGATGGTGCTCGTCGGCAAGGTCAACCGGGACATCGTCGGGGCCATCAACTCCCACGGCCCGCTGGCGGTCGGGATGTCGGGCGAGGACGCCGGGCTCATCCTCGCCACCCCGCGCGACCCGGCGCTCGGCTACGTCGGCGACGTGACGGCGGTCGACCCGTCGATCGTCACGCGTCTCATCGCCGAAGGTCTCGTGCCGGTCATCGCGACGATCGGAGCCGACACGAAGGGGCAGGCCTACAACATCAACGCCGACACGGTGGCCGGTGCGGTCGCCGAGGCGCTGTCGGCCGAGAAGCTCGTCTTCCTCACCGACGTCGACGGCATCCGGTCGGACCCGGGCGACGCCTCGAGCCTCTGCTCCTCGCTCACCGCCGCCGAGCTCGAGGCGCTCGTCGAGCAAGGAGCGGTGAAGAGCGGGATGATCCCGAAGGCGCTCGCCTGCGCCCATGCCGTCGGCCACGGGGTGGCGAGCGCGCACGTGCTCGACGGCCGGGCCGAGCACGCCCTCTTGCTGGAGCTGTTCACGCCGGAGGGGATCGGGACGATGGTGAGGCCGTCGTGAGCCTGATGCCGACCTATGCCCCGGCCGACGTGGTCTTCGTCGAGGGCCACGGCACGAGGCTCTACGACGCCGAGGGTCAGAGCTACCTCGACTTCCTCTCCGGCATCGCCGTCACCTCGCTCGGCCACTCGCACCCGGCGGTGGCGGCGGCGCTCGCCTCCCAGGCGAACCGTCTCTGGCACGTCTCGAACCTGTTCGGGAACGAGCTCGCCGGTCGGCTGGCGATCGAGCTCGACGAGCTCATCGGCCGCGGGAGCCCGCTCGGCGGCGGCGTCTTTTTCGCCAACTCGGGTGCCGAGGCGAACGAGTGCGCCCTG
>JAJZZB010000046.1 GCA_021797795.1 Actinomycetes bacterium
GCTCGTGCCGCCCGGAGACCCGTCGAGCGCTCCCCAGAACCAGAACGAACCCATGGTTGCGTTCGCCGAACTGTCGACTTGGTAGAGCGTGCCCTGTCCGTACCCCGTCGGTGAGGCGCTGGCGCTACCCGCACCGATGACGATGGCGCCGAGTGCCGTGGTTCCAGTCACCGCGAGCGCGGCGAGCGCCCTCGTGATGGCATGTCGCTTCATCAACTGCCTCCCCTTGGGTTGCGAGGGCCGGACCAGGTGGTCAGGCTCCCGTACCATATACAGTACGGTCACCTGACGACAATGGCAAGCGATCTCTCTGCTGGGGACCACCCGGGGGTGGAACGGAGCCCGGTACGTTGGCGCGATGATGCGCGTTGTATGAGGGTGGGTACATGATCTCGTGTCAACCGATCTCTTTGCTGTGAACCACCCGGACCGCGAGCGCAGCCCGTACGTCGGCGCGATGATGCGCGTCGTATGGCAGTGGGTACGTGACCAGCTGTACGCGGGCGTCGTTGCGGCTGGATACGACGACCTGAATGCCGCCCACGTTGCGCTCTGGCGCCATCCAGGCATCGACGGACTACGTCCGAGCCAGCTTGCGGACCACGTCGGGATCACGAAACAGTCGGTCAACGACCTCCTCGGGCACCTGGAACGACGCGGGTACCTAGAGCGCGTGACCGATCCGGCCGACGGAAGAGCTCGCGTGATCCGACTCACTTCCAAGGGACGGCGGCTCGAGGAGACGATCTATGCCGAGGCGGGGGTGGCTCAGCTGCAGATTGCAGAGATCGTGGGGCCGCGGCGTTTCGCCCAGCTGCACAGCACCCTCGAGCTACTGACCGAGCAGCTGAGCTGATCGGCTTCACGTCCCGTCCCCAACCCGGGCTAGGCGATGCCCCTGGTCTCCTCGCTGCGGTGGCGGAGCACGATGGCGAGGCCGAGCGCCAGGGTGTAGCCGGCGAGGACGAGCCAGTCCTCGATCGCGAAGCCCTGGCGGTCGAGCAGTCCGAGGCCGAGCGAGGCATGGTGGAAGCTCGGCAGCGAGTGGGCTGCCACCTGGAGAGCGCGCGGCATGCTGGATACGGGGTTGAAGAGCCCGCCGAAGTAGCCGAGGACGAACATGAGTCCGGTGACGACGGGGAATGCCGTCTCGGCGTGAACCATGAAGCCGATGAAGACCCCGAGCATGGCGAAGGGCAGGGCTGTCACCCACAGCAGGCCTGTGAGCTCGAGCCAGGTCTGCAGGCCGAGGTGGACCCCTCCGAAGCCGACACCGACGATCTCGACGAGCCCGATGACCGGGAGCATGACGAGCATGCTCGCGACCACCTTGGTCACCACGTACGACCAGGCCGGAAGCGGCGTCACCCGGAGCTGCCTGGCCCAGCCCGAGGACCGCTCGCCGGACAGGCGTGCCCCGGCGGCGGTCAGCGCGGCGACGAGGGCACCGAACGAGCACATCGAGACCATGAGGTATACCCGCCAGGTGACCGTGCCGGCGATCATCTCGCCGGGCCGTCGGTCGCCGAGGAAGAGCATGTAGAAGATGACCGGAAAGCCGATCGTGATGATGAGGAACTTCCAGCTCGAGAGGAGTCGGCCGACCTCGAAGCGGGCGAAGGCCACGAGTGGCCTCATCGGCCGGCCTCCTGACGGCGGTCCCGAGCCTTCGACGTGAGGGCGACGAAGGCGTCCTCGAGACCGGCACAGCTGACCTCGAGATCTCGGAAGGCGACGTTGCGGGAGACGAGGTCTCTTACGGTGGCGTCCGCGTCGAGTGAGTCGAGGACGACTGCGCAGCCGCGCACGGCGACGTCCGTGACGCCGTCGAGGCTGTCGAACAGGCATTCGTCCGGGGTCTCGCAGAACAAGCGGATGCGCTTGGTGGCAACAGCCGCCTTCAGCATCGCCGACGGCCCGTCGGCGACGACGCGGCCGTGGTTCACCACGACGATCCGGTCGGCCACACGGTCCGCCTCCTGCAGGTGGTGGGTGGCGAAGACGATCGTCCGCCCCTCCTCGCCGAATTGGCGGATCATCTCCCAGAACGACCTGCGGCCGACGACGTCCATGGCGGCGGTGGGCTCATCGAGGAAGATGAGCTCCGGGTCGCCGGCGATGGCGAGTGCGAACCGGACCCGCTGGGCCTGGCCGCCCGACAGCCGGTTGGTCTGGCGGGAGAGCAGGGCGGCGATCCCGGCCCGCTCGACCGTCACCTCGAAGGGGGCCGGACGGGGGTAGAGCTTGCGGACGAGGCGGAGCGTGGTGTCCACCCGCACGCCGGGCGGGAGCCCGCTGCCCGATCCCGTCTGGAGCATGGCCCCGACGCGGCCCGAAGCGACAGCCTCCTGGGGCGTGGTCGCGAGCACCTGCACCGATCCGGTCTGGGTGCGGAGCAGGCCGAGGAGCAGGGAGATGGTCGTCGACTTGCCGGCGCCGTTCGGACCGAGCAGGGCGATGGTCTGGCCGCGTGCGACCTCGAACGTAAGCCCGTCGAGGGCGAGGTGGCGGCCGTAGTGGTGAACGACGTCCTGGAAGCAAAGAGCTGGCGGTGCGCTCACCGACCGGGAGGCGGTGGGAAGCGGTGCGAAGGTGGCCATGCTGTATCTCCGACGCTATGGGCGCGCTGGTGGTGGGCTCTAGGGCCGAAGGTCCTGAGCGGATCTCAGGGGATCGACCCCTGGTCCGGAGAGGGCGGATCGGCTCTCGGTGGCCGTCGAGGTCGGACGGGCACACCCGGCGGCGGCGACGTGTGATCGAGTGCGCGGGTGGCCCCGCACGGGTCGTCGGGGAGATTCTTCGCCCGCTCCGCCGGGTGTCCGGACAGAGACGGGACGAAGGGTGCCAACCACTCCGCCATTCTCCCAGAGCGAGTCACCGGTGCGGTCGCGGTCTGTGCCGGACCGGGCGATCCCCTGCGACCCGGAACGGGTCTTTGTGCCCTACTCGGCCGCACGGGCGCAACGGACCCTTTACTCGAACCCCATCTCGCCGCTCCGGCGGCAGACGGAAAGGAGGAAGCCCATGAGCGAGCAACTGGGCGGAGTGTCCGACTTCGACGCCCGGGCGTTCATCATCGAGCTGTTCCAGGCCTTGAACGACCACGACGTGGAGAAGGTCGTGTCGATGCACACCCCTGACGCGCTGTGGGAGGACCCGAGCCTCGCCGCTCCGGTCACGGGACGGGCCGCCATCGGCGAGCACCTGCGTGCCGTCTTCGAGGCGTTCCCCGACCTCCGCTTCGAGGAGGACGTCGAGATCTACGAGGGCGCGCCCGAGAAGGCCGCCTCCCGCTGGCGCTTCACCGGAACGATGGAGGGCAGGATCGACCCGCCCGGCTTCGGACCCACCGGCAAGCGAGCAACGGTGTCAGGTGCGTGCTTCTACGGCTTCGAGGAGGGTCTGCTCTCTCGGCACCGGCTCGTCTACGACGCCCTGGCCATGCTCGAGCAGCTCGGCATCATCCCGACACCGGAGAGCACGCACGCGAGGGTGAACGCGAGCCTCCAGCGGGCGGGCGCGCGAGTGGCGAGAACGCTGCACCGCGCCTGAGCCTCGTGGCGCCTCCTGGCGGGCTTGCCGAGAGGTCACCGGTCCGCCGGCCGGAGCAGTCCCCGCTTCGGGGCAGAACGAGGGCTGCCCCGGGCGGTCTCGGAGGTTGAGCGTCGAAGAGCTCGAAAGCCACGGCTGTGCCTCGACAGAGCGGCCGACAGGACTGAGAGGCGCCTCATAGGCCACCATTCGTGCCGCCAGCGCGCTCGCACGGTCGTTTTGAGATGTCTCAGCGCCTCAAATTGAGATCATCCCCTCGAGGGGTGTTTGCGAAAGAAGTGGACGTCCCTCTACGGACTGCGGGATGGGGGATCTCCCCAAGCTGGGGCGACTCATCTCCACAGCGAAGGGAGTCGGTGCCGCGGGGACAGCGGAGCGAGACGACTGGTTGGTGGGCGCGCCGGGACCCACGCCGCCAGCCTTTGCCGGTCGTCATCGAACGATTGCCGTGGCTCTTCTATACGGCCTCGGAGAGCACGGCGACGCGCGCGACGCTCATCAATTGGATGTCATATCGCTCAGCGAGTTCGGCCGCTTTGGGATACGAGGTCTCGTATGCGACGACCAATGACCGTACGCGTGACGTGAGGAGTGGAAAGCCAGCGTCCACAGCGGCGAGCGAACGGTACTTGATGGCCTGCATGACGCCGACGCACACATTCTCGACGCCGTCAACCTCCACCTCCACGACCGTACGGTCTGGTAGATGATTCTTGAACAGCACATCGACGCGATCGCCCGTGGCGAAACTGTATTCAAGATGTGATGTTGCGGTGGAGCTCAAGCCAAACTCAGGGCCGTGGGATGCCACATAGAGCTTGAGTTGCTCATGCGCTGCCGACTCACCACCGACAGCGAAGCCACCGACGTGTAGTCCGGCCGGCGGCACTTCGACCACTGTCTCGAGGTTGTCGAGCTCAAAGACGCGCTCTGGGCGGTCCCGCGCCGTCGGAAGCTCGTCCCCCCACCGAAAGTAGCCCCGCTGCTCGCAGAGAGGATCAGGGAAGAGATGGAGGTCGGCTCGCCAGTCTCGGTGGCCACGGTGATCGTGGCCGCGGGGGGAGGCAAAGGACAACACCCAGTCTCGCATCTGGAGGTAATCGCAGATGAAGTAGTGATCCCCGCGGAAGACGGACGTACGGGGGAGCGCGAAGACGTACCAGTAGAAGGGCTCTTGATGAATCATCGGTGGATCGAACCCGTTGTCGAACCATGACGGGTTGATCGTTACGTGCCAGCCGCTGTAGTGATGGATCACCCGGGCAACTCGGCCGTCAATCAGGAACTTGCCCGGGTCAGAACCGGGTGGCCCGGGCTGGACGAGGGACCAAAGGGCACCACCTTGCTGCTCCTTCATAAGACCAAGCACGAGTTGTTTCGCCTCGTCGACCTTCATGCTTCGGCCGCCACAGTCATCGTCCCCCCTAACCGAACCCTCGGGCCGAGATCATCGCACCCCGGAGACGCTCCTGCTCGGATCGGTGTGTCTAGCTCAGAACTCGTCGGCTGCAACCAGGTTGCGGCGAGACACCCCTTCGATAGGAATACTGGGCAGCGAGGTATCGGCCCAACGGCCCTCAACACCAGCTCTTTCGAGGTGCCGAGATGCCGCAGCCGAACAGCACAGTCGCTCCGACGCCTACGGAGTGGTTCGTCGGCGAGCTGGCCGCCCAGCTCGACCTCGGCACGAGGTCCGTCGACCTCCGACGTCGTCGCATCCTGCAGCGGCTCGTCTCCTGGAGCGCCTCTGAGGGCATCCCGCTCGAGCGAGAGGCGATCTTTGACCCAGCCGTGATCGAGGCGTTCTGCTCGCGAGCCCTGGCGGGTGAGTCCTCGAGAGGGACCCATCGCGCGGATCTCCGGCGCGTGGCCCGTGAGCTGACCGTGAAGGCGGTCTGGGAGCCACCCCCTGAGGCGATGGCCTGGCGGAAGGTGGCGGTCCCGTACTCCGACGAGGAGCTCGACCAGCTCGTCGTCGACGCGCGCGACCAGCCGACGGAGACAAGACGGCGCGCGGCCAGGTGCTTTCTCGCCCTCGGGCTCGGCGCCGGCCTGGACGGCCGCTGGATCGCCGTCGTCGGGCCGAGCGACGTCGTGGCGGCCGGCGGGCATGTCGAAATTCGGGTGGGGGAGCCGGCGCCGAGACGGATCGTCGTCCGGGCGGCCTTCGAGGAGGAGGTGCTGGCCCTCGCTGACAGTGCTGGCGAGGCCTGCCTCCTCGGCCGGCGCTCTGTGGCACGCAACCGGGTGGGAGATCTCGCGAAGAAGCTGGTCGTGCCCGCTGGTCACCCTCGCTTCAGTCCGAGTCGTCTCCGGGCGAGCTGGCTCTGCTGGCACCTCGAGCAGGGAACTCGGCTTCCGGAGCTGTGCGAGGCGGCCGGCTTGAAGGGCTTCGAGGTGCTCTCCGACCTGCTCTCCCACGTGGGACGACTGCCGAGCAACGAGGCGGCCAGGATGCTTCGCGACGGGGCCTCGTGAGCCGTCCGCCGCTCGACCTCACAGGGCGTAGGGCTCCTTCGAACGAGGAGCTCTCGCTCGCCCGCCAGGTCATCCGGCGCTCCGGCCTCGTCGAACGGCTCTCTTGCTATCTCGACAGTGAGACCGGGCGTCCTCGCCGGATACCCCTCGAGGCGCTCCTTGTCTGTTTCCAGGTGAACGCGCTGCAACGGCACCACCAGGCGCACGTCATCGAGGTCGCCCGCCTGATGAACGCCATGACCGACGCCCAGCGCGAGAGCCTCGGCATCACGAGCTGGGACGAAGCCCAGGCCTATGCGAGGGTCGACTGGCTCTACAACCGGCTCTGCACCGTGCTCTCTGCCGGCATCGACGGCCTCGACGCGCAGTGGTTCGCAGACTGCCTCGTGAGAGCGTCGATCCCACGGCGCTACGAGCTGACCCACTCGGTCGCGGTCGACGGCACCGACGTCGAGACCTGGGGGGCCTTCCAAGGCTCGACGACGGTCGTGCTCGACGGGGAAGCCGCCGAGACCCAGTCGACGGCGGGAACCCCGGCCTCGGTGAAGGCGACGAAAAGGGCCAAGGTCGTCGCCGTCGGGCCAGATGGGCGCAACCAGTACACCCCCGACCCGGACGCGAGGGCCGGACATCGCTCGGCGAACGGCCAGCACCCCGCCGGCCCCTACATCGGCTACGAGCTCCACCTTGGTGTCCAGGTCCGAGACGTCAGATGGACCAATTACGTCGACAAGACGACACTCAGCGACAAGGTGCCACACCTCATCAGGAGCGCCGTCCTGGTCCCCGCCGGAACACATCGGACAAAGACGATGACGCCGATCCTCATCGCCGCCAAGGCAAGGGGTGAGAAACTGCGCGACGTGCTCTGGGATCCGGGCTACTCAGAGTGTCGACCGGAGACCTGGAGCTACCCGCTCGGGCGGGCGGGGATCAGCTCGACCTTCTCCTTGACGATGGCACAGCGGGGAATCCGCCCGTTCTCCAAGCGTGCCTTCGTCCTCGACGGACAGCTCTTCTCCGACCTGCTCCCCGCCGAGCTTCGAGACCTTCCGATGCCGCCGGTCAACCTGCCCGACCAGGCGAAGGCACCCGCGTACGAGAAGCACTTCAACGAGCGGGCCCGCTGGCGGCTCGTGCGTCACTCGGCTCCGGACCGAAACGGGGTCTCGAGGTGGCGCTGTCCGTTCTGCGCGGGCCTGCTCAAGTCCCGCAGCTTCCCGTCGACGATGAGACGAGGCCCCGGGGTGAAGATCG
Source organism: Actinomycetes bacterium (assembly GCA_021797795.1). Taxonomy (GTDB): domain Bacteria; phylum Actinomycetota; class Acidimicrobiia; order Acidimicrobiales; family Bog-793; genus JAKACF01. The sequence goes on from JAJZZB010000046.1 coordinate 7,288, forward strand.
CCTTCCTCCCCCCGACCGTGACCACGTGTTGCGACGGCACGGTCTCTGCCCCGCCGGCAGACATCCCGCTCAGCCAGCTCATCCCCTTCGGGACGACGGCCTGGAGGATCTCGATGAACCGCCGCAACGCCGTCGAGTCGGTCAACGCGGCGTTGAACGGCGGCTACCTCCACCTCGTCCGTGGCTTCTTCAGGGTCTTTGGGCTCACGAAGCTCCGCGTGCTGCTCGGCTTCAGCCTTGTGGCGGTCAACTTCGACCGCATCCGCAGCTTCGAGGCCAAGAAGGCCGAGCTCGAGAACAAGGATCTGCCACGGCGGCGCCGGCGGCGCCGCCCGGGATCCTGGCAGGAGCTCCTCGGCGACCTCGACAACCGAGCTGTTCAGCTCTTCGCGGGGGCCGTCGGACCACCCGGCTGAGCGCTTCCTGTCGGTCTCAGCCTCCCTGACCCGGGAGGTTTCGCCGCGTCCGGAGTCGACCGCGAAGAGCCGGATACCCGCGGCTGTGCCTCCGAGAGCGGTCATCAGGACCGAGGCAGGCCTTCATCGGTCACACTTCGAGGCGCCAGCGCGCTCGCACGGTCGTTTTGAGATGTCTCAGCGCCTCAAATTGAGATCATCCCCTCGAGGCGGCGAGCGGAATCGAACCGCTGTAGAGGGCTTTGCAGGCCCTTGCCTGAACCACTCGGCCACGCCGCCAGCGTCCGCCAACCTTAGCTGCCCGTCCCACCTATCGATCGCAGCCCGGAGCGGGTGGACGGGAGCGTCATGCTCCCATCGCGTGGAAGCCGCCGTCGACGTGCACGATCTCGCCGGTGGTCTTCGAGAACCAGTCCGACAACAAGGCGACGACCGCCTTCGAGACAGCGGAGGAGTCCCGGACGTCCCATCCGAGTGGGGAGCGTGCGTCCCAGACGTCCTCGAACTTGGCGAAGTCGGGGATGGACTTGGCCGCCATGGTGCGGATGGGGCCGGCGGCGACGAGGTTCACCCGTGTCCCTTGAGGCCCGAGGTCGCGAGCGAGGTAGCGGGCGAGCGACTCGAGGGCTGCCTTTGCCACTCCCATCCAGTTGTAGCCGGGCCAGGCGACGGTCGCGTCGAGGTCGAGGCCCACGATGGATCCGCCGCCGGCTGCCTCGAGGAGGGGAGCGAAGGCGGTGGCGAGCAGCTTCAGCGAGTAGGTGGAGATCTCGAGGGCCACCGCCACGTCCTTCCACTCAGCCCTCGACAGATCGCCGCCGAGGCAGCTCTCGGGGGCGAAGCCGACGGAGTGGACGACACCGTCGAGGCGTCCGAACCTGGCGGCGACCTCTTCTGCCGCCGATTCGGCTTGTAGTGGCACTGTGACGTCGAGCTCGAGGACCTCCGGCTCGGGGGTGAGCCGCTTGGCGACACGCCTGGTGAGCGACAGCGCCCGGCTGGCTCCGGTCAGCACGATCTCGGCGCCTTCCTGCTGTGCCAGCTGAGCGACGCCGAAGGCGAGCGACTCTTCGGTGAGCACACCGGTCACGAGGATCTTCTTGCCTTCGAGCACTCCCATGGCCGGCAGGCTAGCCGTGGGCTCTCACCAGGCCCTGCGACTCTCCTCGACCCCGCCAGAGCCTGCATGGCGTAGCCGACGGTAGAGCCTCGCCGTCTCGGGATGCACGACCTCGAGCGGCTCGCCGTCCCACTCGAGCACCCGAGCGAGGGCGCGCAGCGCGCTCTCGATGCCACCGCGGTTTCCTGCGGCATGGCTGGCCAGCATGAGGATGCGATAGAGGCGCTCGTCCCAAGGGGCTGCCACAAGGGCGCGGCGCGCGGCCCACTCGGCGCGTGCTGCACGGCCGCGATCCAACTCGCGGAGGCCGAGCCGGCATGCGGCGTCGACCACGCGTGCCTCGACGGTGGAAGCGAGTCCCTCGAGCAGGACCCATCCGCCCTCGGAGAGTCCCTCGAAGGGCCGGCCGCGTACGAGGCTGAGCGCGGCGGCGAGGTCGTCGTCCTCGCAACTCTCGTCTGTGAGGCGCTCGAAACGGGACCAGTCCGTCGTCACGTCACTGCCGAGAAGGTGTCGCCCGGAGACCCGCCGAAGCCTCGGGAGGCCGAGGGATGTCTCGCCGAGGGCGCGACGCGCTTCGGAGAGGCGGTTGGCGAGTGTCTGGGCAGGGACTCGACGGTCAGGCCAGACGGCAGAGGAGATCGACTCGCCCGAGCAGCCGTCCGGGTGCATCGCGAGGTAGACGACGAGTTCGGTCACGCGGGGACGCCGCTCGAACGACGTGGACGAGCCTTGTACGTCCACGGGTCCGAGGACACGCACCACGACACCGCCGTCCAGCGAGGGGTCCGCCGGCCGGTGGGCGGTGCTCGGGACCCGAAGATCCCAGCGGGAGTCATCGACGGGGACGGGCAGGCCAGTCGAGGCGGGTTCCATGCGAGCGCTGGCGCGCGTGAACGCGACCGCCCGCGGCCCGCTGCGCGGGTGGGCACTCCCCGAGCCGGCGGTCTCGGTGGGCGGGGCGATGAGGGAGTTACCTGATCCGCGCCGGACCAGGAGTGCCTGGGCCTCCCGGTGCGACGACAGCTGCCACACCGCCCTCACTGTCTGGAGGCCCGGGTCGCAGCAGACGATGCCGGTCTCGGGCATCGCGTGGACGAGCTCGACAAGGGCTCGCAGGGCGTCTGCCCCCTTGCGAGCTCGGGCCGTGCCCGGGCCGACGACGACGCAACGGGCGCGGCGGCTCTGCGCCAGCTCGGGTCGGGCGGCGCTCAGGTAGTCGAGGGCCTCGCTCGCGTCCCTCAGGCAGACGACCTCCTCAAGCCCGGCGATCTCGGCTCCGAACCCCGTCACGACGAGCTCGTCGAGGTCGCACCAGCGCCTTGTGGCAAGCTCGACCACGACGTCGGACAGCGTCGCACCCACCGCGACGGGAGGGCCGTCGAGGGCGACAGAGCCGCAGCCGAGAACGTCGACGAGTGCACGAGACCCCTCATGGCTCCAGGCGCTCACGAGTGCCGCCCGCCGGCTCGCAGTGACGACCGACGGGGTGCTCGGCAGCTCGGCAAGCATGCCGGAGCTGCGCTCGAGGATCCAGACACCTTCCGGGCCGGCGGCAAAGGGCCGGGTCGGAGCCGATGGCGCCACGAGGGCGATCTCGATGAGCCTCGGTCGGAGCGTCACGGCGGCGACCCGCGCCATGGGCGCGGCCTCCGAGACGAGTCCGAGCACCGCCCGGGACCACTCAGGGTCCTCCAGGTGGACGGGCGGCATGACGAAGGGCCGAATCCCTTCGCTGGAGGCGGGGCTCGGACCGGTGCGGTCGGCCCCCTCCTTCCGTCTGTCGACGATCTCCGTCCTAGCCGCAGCCCAGCGCCTGCGGGCGGCGAGGAGGGCGGCGGTGGCGAGCACGCTCGGCCTGTGGGCCGCGCCCGGCGTGGGCTCGCTTGGTGCTCGCTCGTCTGGCATCTCGGCTCGTTCTCTGTCCGCTAGGACACTCGTGGGCGGTCGTGACCTTCGTCGGGAGATGCCGTCACCGTCCGATGCTGCCCCGCCGAGAGTCGCCGCGGTCATTGTGGCATGCAGCCGCTCCCGCCGCCCGTGTCTCGAAGCGCTCACCGCCCGCTCGAGCAGGGCGCCGAGCGCGACGAGGCACGACAGCCAGGCCGACGAGCCGACGAGGCCTCGCAGCCGCACGTCGGAGAGGTGGACGTCCGGCCGCCGAAGGAGAGCGGAGAGGGTGGAGATGCAGGCCTCGAGTGGCGCGACGAACCACAGCAGCGAGAACACTGCGAGGACGAGGCAGCCCGCCGCCAGCGAGATCCGGATAGGTGACACCGGCGCCGCCACGGGCGGTGTCAGCCATCGACGGCCTCTGCCGAGGCACTCGCCCCGACCGAGACCGAGGGGATCCCGACCAGTGCGAGCAGGGGTGTCGGCACGTGGAAGGGCGACAGCCGCACCGTCACGACTCGCCCTGCGACGGTCGCCGTACCTCGGCGGCCGTCGGCGGCGAGCGCTTGTTCTGCCGCGCGTGCCGGAGCTGGTCCCGGGTCGAGGATGTCGCCCAGATGGGCCGCGGCGGGAGACAGCACCGCCGCGCCGGCCCGCGCCGCCTGCTCGGCGTCGGCCATGGCGCGCTCACGTGCCGCCATCACCTGGCCGCCCTCGGTGACGAGGCCCAACACGGACATGAGGGTGGCCATGAGCAGAACCGTGAAGGCGGTCACCGAGCCGGTGGCGTCCTGCCGGCTCACGGTCCCACCACCCTGTAGGGCTCGACGGTGGCCCGCCCGCTGGCGGAGAGCCAGATGTTGGAGGCGCCCGGCCCGAAGGCGAAGCCACCGAGGTGCAACAGGCAGGAGACCGTGACGCCGACCGCGCCACCGGGGCGAAAGTCGCCGACGGCGGTGTTCACCCTGAAAAGCGAGCACGGCAACGACTGACCGCGGGCGTCGGAGGCGGCGGTTCCGGCCGCCCAGGAGACGGCTGCCGCCGGGGAGGGGGCAGCCGAGGCAGCTTCGAGCGCCACCCGGGCGGCGTCGTCGAGCTCGAGGCGGGTCGTCACCACCTGAGCGCCGATCGAGAAGGCGGCGATGACGGCCATGAACACGGGAGTCATGAAGATGAGCTCCGTCGCCGCCGAGCCCCGCTCATCAGCCGGCCGGCTTCTGCGCCGGAGCGCTCGGAGGGCGCTCATGCCGGACGGAACTCCTGGGGCGGCCCGGCGCTGACAGCGCGCACCGAGAGGTGGAGACCCGGGAGCAGCTCGGGAACGCCTCCTCGCACCGTCACCTCGGCCCGGCCGTGCGTCTCGGTGACGGTGACCACCGGGTCGACGAGCAGCCCGGAGGCGATCGCTCGAACGTCGCCTCGGGCGAGCGCGGCGGCAGCACCCGAGGTGCCGAGGGCCGATCGTGCCGCCGCGCCGGCTTCCTCTGCCGCCAGGGCGGCTGCGTGGCTCGCCAGCCCGTAGAGGGCGAGCTGGAGACCGGCGACGAGCAGGAGCATGAGAGCGGGCAGGACGAGGAGCGCCTCGGCCGTGGCGGATCCGCGCTCGTCCTCCCGCTGGCGGCGTGGCTGCCGTCGACGAGAGGACGAGCGGCGGGCCGCCCTAGTGAGCGGCACCGGAGATCGTCTTCGCGATGCTCGTCGCATCCCCTGTGACAGCCCTGGTGATGAGGGCGCCGACGGTGATGGCCAGCACGACGAAGACGCCGACGATCACGATCTTCTCGGCGACGTCGCCGCGGTCAGGATCGAGGCGTGCGGCGGCGATCCGGCCTGCCAGGGTCTCGCAGAGAACACGGAGAACGGACAGCTCGAGCATGGTGGGCTCCTTTGACGAGGTGGTCGGGCGGCGTGAGCCGCGAGTCCCGCCGGCGTGTCACCGCTCAGAGGAGGTGAGCAAGACGCGCGCCGGCGGGGAACATGAGGAAGACGACGAAGGCCAGCATCAAGATGATGGACGGCAAGAAGAGCCGCTCTGTCGTGGCGTTGGCCCGGGCTTGCGCAGCCGCGATCTCACGCTGGCGCAGCGAGGCGGACTTGGCGGAGAGGGTTGTGCGGACCCTCGCCCCTTCGGTGCCCGCCAGGGTGAGGGTGGATGACAGCTCGCTCAGTGCCGGGATGCCGACTCGGGCTCCGAGACGCCCGAGCGAGTCCCACGGTGTCACCCCCGCGATCTGGGCCTGCTCGAGAGCGAGCCGGAGCCGCAGGAAGCAAGGATCAGCGCAGGCATGCGCGCTCGCCATGAGCGCGCCCTCGACGCCCATACCCCCCGCCTGCGCCATCACGACGAGCTCGAGGAACGAGCCGAGCGCACGGACGAAGCGGGAGCGCTCCCGTTCGGCCTTGCGGCGAAGGTCTGACGTCGGCAGCAGGGCACCGAGCACCAGCCCGGCGATGGCCGTCCCGAGCGAGGTGATCGGCGGCAGGGTGATGGCGACGAGGCCGAGCAGCAAGGGTAGGAGGCCACCCGTGACAGCGAGGCCCAGCGAGGCGAGCCCGATCGCCGTCAGCTGCTCGGTCATGCTGCGCTCGAGCAGTGCCAGGTCCTCGGTGCGGACGAGCGGTACCCCGACGCGGGAGGCGGACGTCGAGATGGCGAGGCCGACCCGGGTGAGAGTGGGCGTCGTGCCTGGCGACGGCGGCCGAGGGGTTCCGCCGGTGGCCTCGAGGCGGCTGACCGCCTCGGCGAGGCTCTCGCCGCTCCTCATCGCGCCGGCGAGGACGGCAACGAGACCGCAGCCCACCGCCGCGCCGAGGAGAATGAACGTGGTCACGGTTGCTCCCCGGCCTCGAGCAGGAGCCGGGGCTGTGGTTCCGGCCTCACCATGGCCGACATGAGCCACAGGCCGAGACCGAACAGCAGGCCCACGACGGCGAGCACCAGCTGACCCGTAGCCGATCGGTACGGTGCGAGGTAGCTGTGAGCGAACAGGGCCATGAAGGCGAACAGCGCGAGCGAGAAGCCGCTGATCATGCGCACGGCGGCTCGGGAGGAGGCGCGCGAGGCCTCCACGGCGAGGCGCATCCCGACCTCCTCCCGGATGGAGGCTGCGAGAGCGCCGAGCAGGTCACCGAGGCGCTGGGCGCGCTCGCGGGAGGCCATGACGAGGGCGATCACGACCATGTCGGCGGCCGGATCGGCAAGCTCGGCGCCGAGCTCCCGGAGGCAGCTCTCGAGCGGCACGCCGGCGCTCAGCTTCGCCGCCATGGAGCCGACGGCACCGCTCAGCGTGCCCGGAGCGGTCGCGGCCGTCGTGACCAGCGCCTGGGTCAGCCCGGAGGCACCGGCCAGAGTGTCGCGCAGCATCTCGGTCCAGGTGGCCACGGCCTCGAGGCGCTCGATGGTCGGCCGGCCGCTCCCCTGGCGTAGGCCGCGGGTGCCGAGGACGGCCGCAGCGGCCAGGGGGGCGGCGATCGGCCATCGCGTGATGATCACGGCCACACCGGCGGCGGCGAGCGCGAGCAGCACTTCGACACGCGAGGGGCCACCTTCCCGTCGAGCCTTCGGGAGCCGGTACGTGGCTTGCTCTCGCAGTCTGCTCCGCCGGAGCCCGCGCAGGGTCGTGAGGACCCCGCAGCCGGCCGTTCCGCCGACGAGCGCGAACAGGAGCGTCACCACGGCCGCGCCCGGCCGAGGGGCTGATAGCCCGCCTCGACCAGTGCCCGGAGCGAGGCCTCACTCAGCGGCGCACCCGGCACGGCGGAGCCTCCGGGTCCGGGCCGCCAGATCTCATTGGAGATGACGAGCGCTCCCTCGGCGTCGACCACCTCTCGCACGGACGCGACGTGGCGGCGCATGCCTGCTGCTGCCGGGACGACGTCGAGGTGGACGACGTAGTGGATCGCCCCGGCGATGAGCAGGTTGGTCGCCTCGAGCGGGAGGCGCTCGGGCGACTGGACCGCATAGGCGGCGATCCGGCGGAAGACGCCGGCGGAGGAGTCGGCGTGGATCGTGCCCATGGACCCGGAACGTCCCTGGCTCATGGCGTTCAGCATGGGGATGATCTCGTCGCCGAGCACCTCTCCGACGACGACCCGCGACGCGTTCATGCGAAGTGACCGGCGCACGAGCTGTGCCATCGTGACAGCGCCCTCCCCTTCGGTGTTGGCCAGCCTGGCCTCCATCGCGACGCAATCGGGATGACGATCGTCCTGGCGATCGAGGCCGAGCTCGAGCGACTGCTCGATCGTGACGATCCGCTCCCCAGGCGGGATCTCCGCCGCCAGTGCACGAAGAAGGGTGGTCTTGCCGGAGTTCATCGCGCCGGAGACGAGCACGTTGCGCTTGGCCTGCACGGCGGCGGAGAGGAACGCTGCCAGCCCCTCGTCGAGCGCCCCGAGCGAGACGAGGGCGCCGAGGTCGAGGTCGGCCAGGCGGTGGCGTCGGATGTCGATCACCGGTCGCTCGGTGACTGCCATCACGGCCGACAGCCGGCTCCCGTCGGGAAGGCGCAGGTCGAGCTCGGGCTGCGCGGCGTCGAAGCGTCGCTCGCTCAGGCCAAAGCGGGCGGCGGCGCTGCGGACGATGGCGACGAGCTCCTCGTCGCTCGAGGCGACGGCGCCCACCTTCACCTTGCGACCATCGCCGTAGGTGACGAAGACACGGTCATAGCCGTTCACGTCGATGTTCTCGACCTCGGAGTCGTCCACGAAGCGCTGAAGCATCCCGAGGCCGAACAGCATGTCGAGGGCGAGCCGGTGCACCGCCTGCTCCTCCTCGTCGCGAAGCGGCCCTCGCCCCTCCTGCACCCGTGCGGCGGCCAACCCCTCGAGCGCCCGTTGCACGAGAAACCCGGCCCGGGCGCGCAGCGGATCAGCCGCGGTGCTCTCCTCGGCGGCGAGCGCCCTCGCCACCTCCGCCCGCACCACTGAGGCAAGCTCGAACGTCTCGAGCGAGGGCGCCACCTCGCCCGTGGGGAGGCTCACCGCTCCTCCCCGGCCCGGCGGTGCAGCCGGCCGGCGGCGAGGCGGACGGCGTCAGGGGCGTGCTCGGTGACGGCCACCTCCGGAGTGACGAGGCCAGGCGACTCTCCGATCACGAATGCGGCCAGCGCGCCGACGGCCCGCTGAAGCGCCCGGTCCTCGGCACGCAGGGTCGCGACGGGCATGCGAGGTCCGGCGAAGTCGAACGGGCCGCCATGCCCGAGTGGCACCACCCCGGCGACCGGGTACCCGAGGGCCATCGAGACTTCCTCGGCCACCCGCTCGTCACGGGCTACGACCACGGCACGGGCCGCGATGCCCTGGCCGCGTAGGCGGACGAGGGCGGAGCGGGTGTGGACAACCGAGGCGGTATCGGGTCGGCAGACCACGAGCACCTCGCCCGCCCGATCGAGGAGGACACCGGCGGGCCCGCCGGCAGCGATGCGGCCGAGGTCGACGAGGAGCTGCAGGGGGCTTCGAGCGGCTGCGTCGGCGAGCGGGCGCACGAGCCAGTCGAGGGTCGCCTGCTGGGCCCGCCCTGAGACGCCGGCGACGACGGCAACGCCGGGAAGGCTAGCCGTACGTTGCGAGTGGGCGAGGAGCAGCCCGTCGTCGATCCCGTGGCGCCCGGCGAGCGCGAGCGTCCCGGCGCCGGGAACCGGGTCGAGGCCGAGCCGGACGGCCACGTCGCCGCCGTCCGGATCGGCGTCGACGAGGCACACGCCTCCGGCCCTGCCAAGTCGCTGCGCGAGCTCTCTCGCGAGCAGCAGGGCGACGGTGGTCGTTCCCGGAGAGCCCTTGGCCGAGCAGAGGGCGATGAGGCTCACCCGGCACCTCCGCCGGTGGGGCCGAGGGGCACCTGCACGAGGCTCAGGCTGCCGGCGGCGCTCGCGACGGCGGCAGCCGGTGCTTCGCTGGCCGGCACCGCCACGGTCACCTCTTCGCCCCCGGCCGTCACCGCCGCTTGGGAGGAGGAGGCCCCGTTCCCCAGTGCGAAGACCGTCCCACGCCCGAGGCGGGCGCCCCGTCCGGGCACCGCCCCCGAGCCGGAGACGCTCGCCGGGATGCCTGCGGAGCCGGTCCCCGTCCCGGAGAGCACGAGCCAGACGGCGTCACCGGGCTCGAGCGTCGCGGGCATCTGGTCCGGCTGGAGGCTTGCCCCGACGAGCGCCGTGCCCGAGCGGGGGAGCCTGCGCACGAGGTCGCCAGCCACGAGGAGCGTCCCCGGCACGAGAGGCCCGACGGTGCGGGAGGCGGCCAGCGCGCCCTCCTCGGCCGCCGGGACCGCAGCCAAGTCGGAGGGCAGGTTGAGCTGGACCTCGCTCAGGTCGTCGGGCCGTACCGCTGCCCCGGCGGGCAGCGCCTTGGTCACCTCGAGGTAGCCCGAGCGGGCGTTGGATCGTTGCGCGAGCTCGGCGCCGACGCCGGCGCAGACGACGACGATCGCCACCCCGAGCACGACGAGGTGGGGACGCCGTCCTCCCGGGCGCGCCGGACGCTCGGCTGGCGGCCGCAGGCGGAGATGGGCGATCGAGAGGCCCTGGGGCTCGGTGGCGTCTCCGAGTCCCCGGCGGCGGGGTCGAGCGGCAAGTGGCATGCCGGCATCCTCCGGGCGAGGCTTACCGCGGCGTCTACCGAAGGACCACGGCCACTGTGGATCTCGGTGCCGGTACGCGACTTCGGCCCCGGCGGGCTTTGGACAGGCATGGAGGACGCACCACTGCGCCATCTGATCGGGGTCTCCCCGGCCGGTCCCCCTGAGGGAGCGCTGGCGGCTGTCGTCCGCCGTCACCGGCGGCGACGGGCGAGGGCGATCGGCGCCGTCGGCTCGGTCGCTGTGGCGCTGGCGGGGACGGCGCTCGGCGTGGGCCTCACCGGGACTGCCGGCGTCGGCCGAGACTCGGCGGCTCTCGCCGGCCCCGCTTCAGGGACGCGTCACGAGGCGGCTGTGGCCCCAATACCCGGCCTCCGGGTGGTCCGGGTCCCAAAGGGCGTGCCGCCTGACGGGGTGATCCCGGCTTCGAACCCCGCCGCGTACAGCTCATCGCAGATCTGCACCTCTCTCGGCTGCGGAGGTGCGGACGTCGAAAAGCTCAGGTTCGTCCTCGCGCGGCACGTCGGGGGGATCGGGGTGCGCGCCTACCAGCTCACCTTCGCCCGTCCGCTGCAGGGCGCCCGTCAACCTCTGACGGGAGGTTCCGCCACCGCCGCCGGCGCGACGACGGGCACCGGGGCACCCCTGCCGCCGGGCGGACCGCTCCTGCCGAGCTGCTCGCGCTCGGGCGAGCTGATCGTCAGCATCTCGGTCGACGGTGGCCGGCCAGCGACGGTGGTGGCCCCGAGGTCGACCGGCGTGGCCGAGCCGTTCCAGATGCTCGCCGAGACGGTCGTCCCAGGTCGCCACCCGGTCCTCGTGGCGGTCGCCGAGGTGCGCAGCGACGTGGGGCGGGTGAAGGTGCGCTTCGGGGGAGGATCCGAGGATGCCGCCGCGCCGTCGGACGGCTGGGTGGTGCTGGTCGGTCGGGCGGCCTCGAACGGCCAGGCGTCCCGCGACGGCGTGGGCTTCGTCGCACTCGGACGCCACGGAGGGCTCCTCGAGCGGGCGTCGCTCGCGGTGCCGCGCGACCTCGCCGTCCCGAGCTCGTGCACCGGCGCCCCCTGAGCGGTCCGCCGCCGCGGACGGCGTCGGCCGGCAGGGGGCGCCCCGGCGGTCCCGGCTCGACCAGACTTGCGTGATCGCGCTCGAACCGCCGGCAGGGACGGGGGCACAGGCCCCGGGGGTGGCCTCGGACTTCGCCGCGATGTTCGAGTCGCACTACCGCCGCGTCGTGCGGGCCCTCGAGCTCGGGGGGCTCGACCACGCGTCGGCCGAGGACGCCGCCCAGGAGGCGTTCGCCAGGACCCTCGGGCACTGGCGCCGGGTCCGGCGGGGCTCGAACCCTCCCGGCTACGTGTTCAGGACCGCCTTCCGGCTCGCCCGCCGCCAGCTGGCGTCGAGGGAGATCCCTCTCGGCGAGGTGCCGATGCCGGCGAACGACGCCCCGGGGGGCGAGCTCCGCATGGACGTCGAGGCGGAGCTGGCCCTGATGCCGGCCCGCCGGCGTGCATGTGCCGTGCTCTGCCTCGTCGTCGGCATGTCCACGGCGGAGGCTGCGAGCGCCCTCGGCATCGCCGAAGGGACCGTCCGAAAGCAGCTCGAGCATGCTCGCCGCAGGCTGAGGTTGGTGCTGTCCGAGGAGTCACCTCCCGCGCCTCCGTCCCCCTGAGGAGGAGTGCCGCGAGCCCAAAGAAGCAGGTCAGGACCTTTCGAGGACCGGAGGCGGCTGCTATACTGACCGGGCCGTTCTAGTAAGAGCAGCGTGGGTCGACGTGGGCGGTTGCCCACGTCTTTTTCGTTGCCGGGGAGTCCGCCGGCGTGGTCACGGGAGGAGGCGATGATGGGCACGATCGACAAGGTCGAGCGCGTCGTCGCGCCCGTCGTGGCCGCCGCCGGGCTGGAGCTCGTGGACGTCGAAGTGCAGGCCAAGACGGTGAGGGTCACCGTCGACCGGGAGGGCGGGGTCGACCTCGACGCCATCGGCGGGGCCACCACCGCCATCTCGAGGGCGCTCGACGACGCCGATCCGCTCCCCGGCGGCAGGTACGAGCTCGAGGTGTCGAGCCCGGGGCTCGAGCGGCGCCTACGACGCCCCGAGCACTTCCGGCGGCACATTGGCGCCCTCGTGAGCGTGAAGACCCGCCCCGGGACCGAGGGGGAGCGTCGCCTCGAGGGCACGCTCGTCGCCTCGGACGACACCGGCGTCCGCATCGAGGTCGCCGGCAGCGAGGGAGAGGTCCGGCGGGTCTCCTACGAGGAGATCGAGCGGGCCCACACGGTCTTCGACTGGAAGACGGCGCTGGCGGGCACGAGCGCCCCGAGCGCCCGTCGGGAGCACAAGGCCGAGCGCCGCCGCCAGCGCGCCGGTGGCAGTCACGAGCGGGACGACGAACGACACGGGACGGAGACGAGATGAGCACATCCAACTTCGAGATGCTCGAGGCGATGCAGCAGATGGCCCGGGACCGGGGCATCACGGTCGACACCCTCTTCGACGCGCTCGCGAACGCCCTCGTCGCGGCCTACAAGCGCCTGCCGAACGCCGCCGAGGAGGCGGTCGTCACGATCGACCCCGACGCCGGCGAGTTCCGGGTCTTCGGCCAGGAGCTCGACGAGGACGGGAACGTCGTGCGCGAGTGGGACGACACACCGAAGGACTTCGGCCGCATCGCCGCCCAGGCCGCCAAGCAGGTCCTCACCCAGCGGGTGCGCGAGGCCGAGCGGGATCGTAAGTACGAGGAGTACGCCGGGCGGGAGGGTGACATCGTCACCGGGATCATCCAGCAGACCGACAGCCGCTTCACCCTGCTCGACCTCGGCAAGGTGGAGGCCCTCCTTCCCCAGGCCGAGCAGGTGCCCTACGAGCGCTACGACCACGGCGCCCGCCTGAAGGCCTACATCGTCGAGGTCCGCAAGACCTCCAAGGGCCCCCAGATCGTCGTCTCGCGCAGCCATCCCGGGCTCATCAAGCGGCTGTTCGAGCTCGAGGTGCCTGAGATCTCGAACGGTCTCGTCGAGATCAAGGCCTGCGCCCGCGAGCCCGGGCACCGCACCAAGATCGCCGTCTGGTCGAACGACGCGAACGTCGACCCCGTCGGCGCCTGCGTCGGGGCCCGGGGCGCCCGCGTCCGCATGGTCACGACGGAGCTCCGGGGCGAGAAGGTCGACATCGTCCCGTTCTCGGACGACCCGGCCGAGTTCGTCGCGCGCGCGCTGCAGCCGGCGAAGGTGAAAGAGGTCCTCCTCGACGAGGAGAAGGGGCGCGCCACGGTCGTGGTCCACGACTACCAGCTCTCGCTCGCCATCGGCAAGGAGGGCCAGAACGCCCGTCTCGCCGCCCGCCTGACGGGCTGGCACATCGATATCCGCTCCGAGTCCGAGGTTGCGGCCGCCGAGGAGGAGGAGGGCGAGTGGGCCGAAGGGGAATGGGTCGAAGACGAGTCCGGCGAGATGGTCTGGAAGCCCGCCGGCGGCGGGGAGACGCTCTCGGCCAAGCAGTGGGCGGCCGGTGACGCCCAGGCCGAGCGCGACGACGTCGCTCCCTCCGAGCGGGCCGAGGAGAACCTCGCCGAGGCTGCCGCGGCCATCGACGAGGAGGAGCGCGAGCTCGAGGTCGTCGCCGACGAGCTCGAGGCGGTCGCCGAGGACACCACCTTCGACGCCGAGACACCGCCGAGCGTGGCGGGAAGCTTCGAACCCGCCGAGGGGGAGCCGGGCCCGGGCAGCCCCGGCTGAGCCCGTGACGCCGAGGGCGCCGGGGCCGCAGCGCACCTGCGTCGGCTGCGGCGCCGTCCGCCACCCCGCCGAGCTGGAACGGCTGGTGCTGACCGACGCCGGGCAGCTCGTGCTCGGGCGCCGACCCGCAGGGAGGGGTGCCTGGCTGTGCCGGGCGAGCCTCGCCGAGTGCGCCGGGAGGGCTGCTCGCACCGGTCGCTTCGCCCGGGCCTTCCGCCGGCCGGTCGACCGGCTGGAGGCGGCGCGCTTCGCGGCGGAGGTATCCTCGCTCTCGCCCGCCGGGGCCGAGCTGCCCCCTCCCACCCGGTAAAACAGAACCTGACACGTCGGTCCGGCCGTCCGAAGCTGCCAGCGGGGGCTGCTCCGATGTGCGAGGATAGAGCCTCGCGCCGTCGCATCTGGTGCCTGCGGCGCGCGCCCTCAATTCGGAGAGGACCGAACCGCAAAGTTGCCCAAGAAGATCCGCGTCTACGAGCTCGCCCGTGAGCTGGGGCTCACGAACAAGGAGGCCCTCGACCTCTGTGTCGGCCTCGGCATCGGCGTCAAGAGCCACTCGTCCTCGATCGAGGACGCCCAAGCAGACCGCGTCCGGCGCAAGGCCGAGCGCGAGGGACTCCGGCGCGCGGTGCAGCCGGAGGAGCCGGCGACGCCGCGACAGAGCCGGGAGGCGCCCGCTCCCGCCACCCCCGAGCGGCCCGTCCCCCCTGTCGAGGAGCAGGCGCCGCCTGGCGCCCCGACCGTGCCCGCCCCGGTGCCCGAGGTGCCCGCCACGCCCTCGGAGGCACCGATCGGCACCCACGAGGCGGCGCCCGGCCACCGGCTGTTCGTCAGCCGGCCGGCGAGCGAGCTGGCAGAGCAGCGCGCCCCGCAGCGCCCGGCCGCTCCTGCTCCGAGCCGGGCAACCCCGCAACGACCGAGCGGACCACCGCCCTCGCGCCCGGCAGCCGGGCCGCGACGTGGTGAGGGCGAGCAGGCGCCGGCGGCCGCCGGTCAGCCCCAGCCGCCCAGTCCCTCCCAGCCGGCCCAGCGTCCTGCTTCGGGAGCCGGGGAGCGTCCGGTCTCGCCGAGCGGCCGGCCCATCCCGCCGCCTCCGCGGCCGCTCTCGCTCTCGGGCAAGCCGATTCCACCGCCACCGGGTGTCCGTCGTGCCCCGGGACCCCAGGCCGGCGGCCGTCCCGGCGCGCCCGGGCAGCCGCGGGGCACGCAGGGCGCTGGTGGTGCCGGTCGTCCTGGAACGGGCGCCCGGCCTCCCTTCGGCGGCGGGCGGAGCGGCGCCGGCCGTCCTGCCGGCACA
>JAJZZB010000229.1 GCA_021797795.1 Actinomycetes bacterium
CGGCGGCTCCTCGGCAAGAAAGTCCCCCGGTGCCTCGTCCAGGCGCTCGCCGACGGCGGCCGCCTCCTCGAGCTCGGAAGCGACGCGCGCCTCCTCCTCGAACCCTTCACCGGCACCCTCGTCGAGACCGCCCACACCGTCGAGCAGCTCCTCGTCCTCGTCCGGCTGGCCGAGGTCGACGGCGATCTCGGCATCACCGTCGAACAGGTCCGACTCGTCCTCGGCATCCTCGGCCCGCTCGCCCGCCTCGGCAGCCGCCAGGCGGGCGTCGTGCTCCGCGCCGGCGATCCGCTCGCGCAGGTCGTCCACGGAGTCGCCGACGGCGTCGACGACTCCGATGAGGGCGTCCCGTCCTGCCCTCAGCTGCTCGAGCTGGATCCTCAGGCTCCGACGCTTGTCCGCGAGGTCGTGCAGCACTCCGCCGCGCAGGTGCCGGGCCTCCCGCACGATCCGCCGGCACTCTGCCCTGGTCGTGTCGAGGAGCGCGACCGCTTCGGCCTGGGCGGCCTCGGCGACCGCGGCCGCCTCGGCGGCAGCCGCCCGGCTCAATGCCTCCGCCTCGGCCTCTGCCGCCGTCACTCGATCGCTCATGACGTTCTCGGCCTCCGCCAGGATCCCGGCAGCCCGCGCCTCGGCCTTGCTCACGACGTCGGAGGCGGCGAGGTGGGCGGTCTCGAGGATCCGGGCAGTCTCGGCCCCGACGGCCCGCAAGAGGGTGGCCTCGTCAAGTTCCGGTTCTGCCGCCTGGCGCTCGGCCTCAGCAAGGCGTCGGCGCAGGGTCTGCTCCCTGTCGAGCACCTCCTGCAGCTGGGCGGCGAGCGCCTCGAGATACCTGCGGACGGCGTCGGGATCGAGGCCGCGCCGCGCCGTGGGAAAGCTACGGCGTGAGATCTCCTCTGGATGCACGCCTGTCTGCGAGGAGATCGAGACCCTCACCGGTTCGTCCGACATAGCGGCAAGCCTATGACGCCCGGCCCGGCGCGCTCTGCCAACTCGGAACGGAGATCAGCCGCTCTTCGCCCGGGGCATCCTGCCTCCGTAGTGCTGTTCGAGAATTCGGATCGCCTGCGCCACGGTGCTCACCGCGTAGACCTTCAGCTTGCTGCCGGCATGGGCGAGAGCGACCTTGTACTCCTGAGGCGGTACGAAGAAGACGCTCGCTCCCGCGCTGCGCACGGCGACGGTCTTCTGTGCGACGCCGCCGACATCGCCCACCTGGCCGAGGATGCTCATGGTTCCCGTCGCCGCCACCTTGTGGCCACCGGTGAGGTCGTAGGGATCCAGCCGGTTGATCAGTCCGAGGGTGAAGGCGAGCCCGGCCGAGGGTCCGATTATCCCTTCGGACGACAGGTCAAGGTGGAGCGGCAGCTTGCCGACCTGGTAGTTCGTCTCGACGTTGAGCGCACCGATGCAGGGGGCCTCGCCGACCTTCATCCCTGTCTCCGGCGATCGGTGATACAGCGGGAAGCGCAGCCCGGTCCCGTACTGCGGGCAGGCGAGCGTGGCTTGCTTGCCGGTTCCCTCGATCCGCCAGGCCGACAGCCGCACCCGGACCGACTTCGGCGTCCGCTTGGGATAGGTGAGCACTCCCATCGTGACCGTCGCCCCCGGCTTGTAGGTGGACAGCAGTCGTCCGAGGTCGGCGTTGGTCCTCACCACTTGGTGGTCGACTGAGGTCACCACGTCCCCGACCGGCAGCCAGCGCTCGGCTGGAGATCCCGGCAGCACGGCGTAAATGAGGGCTCCGTCGGGACGGACGGCCACCTTGTAGCCGAGCCGGCGGAGCGCCACGACCGTGGCCGCCTGTTGGGCATTCGCCATGTCGAGCTCGCCCTCCACCTGGTACTGGCCCGGGCTCTCGGGACCGAGCAGCGCGCTCGACCCGATGATCTGGGCGTTCGAGTCGAGGGCGAACCACGGCCACTCGATCGCTCGCATCGGCGTCAGCTGGACGTCGACGAGCAGAACTTGCCCCTTGTGGCTGTGGCCGGCGGACTTGGGCACGCCGATCATGCGCTCCACCGACTGGGCGGTCCCAGGGGTGATGGCGTAGTAGGGGATCGTGATGGACGACGCGATGGCGGCCGCGAGCACGAGCACCGCGATGACGAGGAAGACCGTGTGGCGGGTGTGCCAGGCGAAACGCGGCCGCTCCCCGTCATCCGAGTGCGGCTCGCTGTCCCCGCTTCCTAGGCTCTCCTCGTCATGTCCCTTCACGAGGGCTCAGCCTTGCACGGCGAGCATGCCGCATCGGTCGCGCGCCGCAGGGCAGAGACGGTGGCGGCGGGCCGGCGGGGGGACGAGGGCACCGTCCGCCGGGCCCTCGAGGACGAGGCGCCCGCAGTGCGGGCGACTGCACTTGCCGCCCTCGTACGCCTCGGACGGTGCGATCTCGAGCTCCTGGCAGCGGCTCTCGGCGACCCGTCCCCGGCGGTACGTCGCCGTGGCGCCGAGGTCGCCTGGCGGGCAGCACTCGCCGCCGGGGACGTGGCCCGCCTCCTCGAGGGACGACTCGCCGACGAGGACACGACTGTCGTCGAGGCGGCGGCCTTCTCGCTCGGGGAGCTGCGGTCGCACGCTGCCTGTCCTGCGCTCGCTCGCCTGACGGTGAGTCATCCCGATCCCCTTTGCCGGGAATCGGCCGTTGCCGCGCTCGGCGCGATCGGCGACCAGTCCTCACTCGAGGTGATTCTGGGGGCTCTCGCTGATCGCCCTCCGATTCGCCGGCGGGCCGTCCTCGCTCTGGCGTCCTATGAGGGACCGGAGGTGGACGCCGCGGTCGAGGCGGCCCGGTCGGACCGCGACTGGCAGGTTCGCCAGGCTGCCGAGGACCTCAGCGGCTCCCGCGCGGGCGCGCATCCCCCGTCGGGCCGAAGGCCCCGTCCGAATCCTGCAGGCAGCGAGCCGCTCCCATAACCGCCGCCAGGCCGGGTTGGTCGGCGAGGTGGACCGGGATGCCCGTCGCCGTGGCCAGCCGCCGCGAGTAGCCGTCGAGCAACCCGGCGGAGCCCGCCAGGTGCAGGCCCTGTGACAGGAGGTCGTTCGCGAGGTCCGGCGGGGCGCTCCGGATGCAGGAGACGGCCGCGTCGACGGTCCTCCTCACCACCTCGGCGATGGCGGGGTTGAGCTCTGAGCTCGAGACGACGACGGTCCGGACCATGCCGTTCGACGCGTCTCGGCCCACCACCTCGACCTTCTTCTCGGGCCCCGGCCAGGCTGAGCCGAGGCGGATCTTGAGCTGCTCGGCGACCGCGGGACTGACGACGAGGTCGAGGGAGCGCAGGCAGGCATCCCGGACGGCCCGGTCGAGGTCGTCGCCGCCGACCGGCACCGAGGCGTCCGTCACGACCCCGCCGAGCGCCATGACCGCCACCTCGGTGGTCCCGCCACCGGCGTCGACGACCATCGTGGCGACCGGCTCGTCGATGCGCAGCCGGAGGCCGATGGCGGCGGCGACGGCATGGTCGACGAAGCCGACACGCTCGGCGCCCGCTCGCTTGAACGCCCGCTCGAGCGCCCTGCGCTGCACGCCGCTCGCGCTGGAGGGGACGCTGACGAGTACCTCCGGGCGGCGGCCGACCTGCCGGCGTACCCGCGTGAGGAGCGTCTCCGCCACGCGGTCGGTGAGCTCGAGGTCCTGAAGCTGCCCGTGGACGACCGCGCGCACCAGCTCGATCTCGCCGGCGGCTCGCCGCACCATGTCGAGTGCCTTCGAACCGAAGGTGACAAGGGAGCCGTCCCGCACGTTCACTGCCGCGACGGTCGGCTCGTCGAGCAGGAGCCGGCCCGCCGGGTCGGCAAGAAGGGTGCGAGTCGAGCCGAGGTCGACCGCGACCGAGCTCATGAGACGCCGCCCCGGGGCGGAAAAACGGGCTCGAGCCCGTGAGCGGCCGGGCTCCACTCGGCGCCACCCGGCCAGTGCTCCCGCTTCCAGATCGGGACCGCCGCCTTCAGCGTGTCGATCAGGTACCGGCAGGCGTCGAAGGCCTCCCGCCGGTGCGGCGAGGAGACCGCGATGACGACGGACGGCTCCCCCATCGCCACTCGCCCGACCCGATGCCAGATGACGATCTTCCCGAGCTCGGGCCACAGCTCGCGAGCGCTCGCCGCCAGCTCCCGGAAGCGGGGAACGACGTGCTCCAGATCGGA
>JAJZZB010000047.1 GCA_021797795.1 Actinomycetes bacterium
GGCGCGGACGCGCTCGATCGGTGATACTCGTGGGGACACGGGCGTGGGTTCCTTTCTCTGCTTCCAGGCTTCGAGAGGAACCTACGCCCGTCGTCGATTTACACCGCGGACCGGACGCGACCGTCCTTGGCGGTAGGGCCGGCTGCCGCGGTGAGTCTTCCGAGACGGCTCCGTGCCTCAGTCCGCGGAGCCGTAGCCGGCGGTCGAGGTGCGCCACCGGCGCAGTGACGCGTTCTGAGGGATTCCCAAGTCGGGGATCTCCAGGTACGGTGTCGACCGTGCGGGGGACGGTGGGCCGCGTCTGGTCCGGCGGTGTCGCTGTGGCGGCGATTCTGATCGTCGCGCTCGCCGTGGGTGCGCATCGGGCGGCAGCGGCACCCTCGCCTTCCGGGTCGGGGTACTGGGAGGTGACCGCTGCGGGTGACGTGTACAGCTTCGGGTCGGCTCCGTTCTTCGGCTCGGCCGGGAGCCTGGCCCTGAGCAAGCCGATCGTGTCCATGGCGGTGACCGCCGACGGCGGCGGGTACTGGCTTGTGGCGTCGGACGGCGGGGTGTTCGCCTACGGCGACGCCGGCTACTACGGCTCCGTCCCTGGCCTGCCGCCGGGTGAGCAGCCGGGGTCGCCGGTGGTGGCGCTGGTGCCGAATCCGAGCGGTGGCGGCTACTGGGAGGTGACCGCGGCGGGCGACGTGTACAGCTTCGGGTCGGCTCCGTTCTTCGGCTCGGCGGGGAGCCTGGCCCTGAGCAAGCCGATTGTCTCCATGGCGGTGGCCGCCGACGGCGGCGGGTACTGGCTTGTGGCGTCGGACGGCGGGGTGTTCGCCTACGGCGATGCCGGCTACTACGGGTCGGTGCCCGGCCTGCCGCCGGGCGAGCAGCCCGGCTCCGCCGTGGTCGACCTCGTGCCGGCGCCCTCGGGTTCGGGGTACTGGGAGGTCACGGCCTCCGGGGACATCTACAGCTTCGGGTCGGCGCCGTTCTTCGGCTCGGCGGGCAACATCGCGCTGTCGAAGCCGATTGTGTCCATGGCCGCGACGGCCGACGGCGGCGGCTACTGGATGGTGGCGTCGGACGGCGGGGTGTTCGCCTACGGCGACGCCGGCTACTACGGCTCCGTCCCCGGCCTGCCCGCTGCTGACCAACCCGGCTCTGCTGTCGTCGACCTCGTGCCGGCCCCGTCCCCCGCCCCGGTTCCCGAGCCGACCCCCCAGCCGGTGTCGCCGCCCCCCACGACTACGCCCCCTCCTCCGGCACCTGCCCCGCTGTCCGTCGCCACGGCGTTGCTCCCCGGCGCGACGGCAGGCAGCACCTACTCCGCTGCGCTCACGGCAACGGGCGGTACCGCTCCGTACTCGTGGTCGGTCGTTGCGGGAGCGCTTCCGCCGGGGCTGTCCCTGTCGCCCACCGGCTTCGTCAGCGGCACGCCGACCAGTTCCGGCGAGACCAGCTTCGAGGTGCAGGTCGCCGACTCCTCGACCCCGACCCCGCAGAAGGCCGACGCCACCCTGGCCATCTCGGTCGCGGCGCCGCCGATCGCCCAGTCGGGCAACTGGTCCGGCTACACCGTGCCGTCCAGCACCGACATCATCACCTTCGCCAGCGGCGAGTGGACCGTCCCCGCCGTCAACTGCGCCGCCACCCCCAACGGCGAGACAGGGATCTGGGTCGGGATCGGCGGCGACACGTACCCGACAGGCGGATCCTCGGGGGTGCTGCTGCAGACCGGGGTGAGCGTCGCCTGCAACGGCGGGCAACCGCAGTACTGGGCGTGGTGGGAGGAGTACCCCGACCTGCCGAACCAGCCCGATCCCTTCCAGGGCATGGTCATCTCCCCCGGGGATACCATTGAGGCCACCATCTACCAGACCACCAGCGGGTCGTGGGCGTCGAGGGTCGACGACCTCACCACCGGGATCTCCGGGATCATGGTGACCGGCGCCGGCTGGGGGGTCGGCATCGACGGTGACCCGTCGTCGTTCGTGCTGCAGGGCACCACCACCTACCTCCCGTACTCCGGCGGCTACAGCGCCGAGTGGATCGTAGAAGACCCCGGGGCGCCGCCCAATCAGGCCCCTTTCGCCGACTACGGGACTGTGACGTTCTCCGGCCTGAGGACAAGCCTGTCCTCCTGGTACCTCACCTCCGACGAGGCGACCGAGATCGTCCAGGGCGGCGTGGTGCTGTCCACCCCGTCCCTGCCCTCGGCAGACGGCTTCTCCGTCAGCTACACGGGCTGACCGCCCTTCCCAGGGTGAAGGACCGACCGGCAGGCGCTCTCGGAGGTACCCGATCCGCCCGACCCGTCGCCCCTGTCCGCCCCCGCCCGCTGCGGCGTTTCGGCGGCCTGCACGGCGCCCAAAGCGGCGCTACGGTGGCCGTGTTGTCCCTGGCCACAGCCAAGTTTCGGCGGCCGGGGCCGCACCGGGCCGCCGGGCCGGCTGCGGCGGCTGTAGGAGATGGAGCCGGTTAGCGCTCGGAGGTCGCCCCGGGGCGGCCGCCGAGCCGCAGGCCAGGACGGTTGCGCGAACAAGGCACCATGCCGTGTTCGCGAATCCGACCACGTTGGGTTCGCGGAATACGGAGTTTCACCTGGTAGAGGCCCCTTCGGGGGCCTTTGCCGCGTCCGGGGGCGGGTTCGGCCCGGGGGCGAGGGGGATCCGGCCGGGCCGGGGGCGTCGGGGCCGGTCTGCGGGCGCGGCGATGCCGCCCTTGCGGGCGGGGTGTCGCCGGGGGGTGGCCTGCCCCAGGTCAGGCGGGCGGGTCGGTGGACTGTGCGCATTCCGGCGATCTCGGCCACCCGTTCCGGTCGGAGCCGGCCGTCTGTTCCGGATGATCCCGGCCACCCGTTCCGGCTGATTCCGGCCAGGGTGGGCGACGCCGGTGGTTGTTCTACTCGATCAAGAACCTCCGAGTGATGAATCGCTGTCGACGTGCCGGACGACGGGGCGTTCGGTTCTGTGATTGCTCGTGCTGGGGCCGCTCGAGCATGCGGATCGCGGTGGATGGGACAGGTCGTGGACGAATGGGATGGGTGCCCTGCGGGCGCGCCTCGTCGTCCGGCGTCAGAGACTGCGCCCGGCGGCCCTCGACTCCTGGCGGGCGGCGGCGAGAGGTCGAGTCCGCCGTCGCCGGCCTGTTCCTCGTGCGCGACCACTTGGACCACACAGGGTGTGGCGGGAACGAGCAGCACGGCGACGACGAACTGGAGAAGGGTCATGTGTCGGCTTCGGGGTTGACCTCGGGTTCGCGCCGGCGAAGGGACGGGCCCTTCAGCGCGATCCGATAGGAGGCCTGGAGGACTCGATCGAGGATCGCCTCCCCGAGGGTCGGGTCTGCCATCGCCGGGTGCCAGTGCTCGACGGGCAGCTGGCTCACGACGAGCGTCGAGCGCCGCTGGGCGCGATCCTCGACGACTTCGAGCAGGTCCCGGCACACCTCGACCGGTGCCGGGGTGAGCAGGAAGTCGTCGAGGACGACGAGCGAGACCCGGGCGAGGTGCGCGAGGAGGCGGGCGTAGCGGCCATCGGCGCGCCCGACCGCCAGCTCCTCGGCAAGGCGCGGAGCCCGCACGTAGTAGGCGGAGTGTCCGGCCCGGATGGCGGCGTTCGCGAGCGCACAGGCGATCCAGGACTTGCCGACTCCCGTCGGACCCGTCAGCACGAGGTTGTGGTGGCGCGCCACCCACGACCCGCTCGCGAGCTCCATGATCGTCGCCTTGTCGAGGCCTCTCGGCTGGCGAAGATCGAGATCCTCGATCGCGGCCGGGTAGCGGAGCTTCGCGACCCGGAGCCGCATCTTCAGCCGGCGGCTGTCCCGGGCGTCGGCCTCCTTGTCGATCAGCAGGCCGAGGCGGTCCTCGAAGGAGAGCTCGGCGTAAGAGCCGGGGTGCTCGAGCTGCTCGGCGAACGCGTCGGCCATCGTCGAGCACCCGAGCTCGACGAGCTTTTTGCAGGTGGCGTTGTTCAACATCACGCCTCCTCGGAGAAGTAGCCCGCCCCACGCAGGTTCTCGTGGCTGACTGGTGGCGGCGCGTCTCGGGCACCAGGCAGCGCCAGGCGGTCGAGGCCCTCGGCGAGGATGGACTTGACAGAGGTGTAGCTGATCGAGCCGATCGCAAGCGCCCGGGCGCACGCTGCCGAGAGCCGCTCCGGCCCATATCGGCGGGCGAGACGCATGAGCCCGAGACAGGCGCGATAGGCGTGCTCGGGGTGCGGGCGGCTCTCCAGCAGCTGCTCGATGAAGACGCCGGTCTCCTCGGACACCGAGCGCCCCCACGAGACGAGGCGCGAGGGCGTCCACTCCGCGTGCGCGCGGTGGCTGGCCGGCATGTGCGCCGGGTCGGTGACGTAGCGACGGGCGCCGTATTCACGCACGTGGGAGGCGACGCGCCGTCCCGAGCGGAACACCTCGATCGTCGAGGCCGTCGCCCGCAGCTCGAGGCGCTGGCGGACGAGCTGGTAGGGGACGGAGTAGAAGCGGCGGTCGGGCCCTTCGACGTGGTAGTCGATGTTCGCCGTCACCTTCTTCCACTCGGCGAACTCATAACGCATGGGCGGCAGCGGCGAGAGCGCCGGGCGCTCGAGTGCGCAGAACAGGTCCTTTCGTGAGCTCTGCTCGCCGCGAAACGCCCGGGCGTTCACCCACGCGACGCGCTCGGTGATCGCGTCGTTCAGCTCGGCGAGGGAGAAGAAGCGCCGGTGGCGAAGCGGGGCGAGCACCCAGCGCTCGACGGTGAGGACCCCGGCCTCGACGGCCGCCTTGTCGCGGGGCCGGCGCACCCTCGTCGGCAAGACAACCGTCTGATAGTGGCGGGCGAGCTCGGCGTAGGTGGGGTTGAGCTCGGGGTCATAGAAGCAGGCGGTCGTCACCCCGGCCTTCAGGTTGTCGGGCACGGTGAGCTCGGGCACGCCGCCGTAGGCCTCATAGGCGCGCACGTGGGCTCCGCACCAGGAGGCGAGGTCCTGTCCCCGTGTCGCCTCGACATAGAGCATCCCCGAGCAGCCGAGCACGGCGACGAAGACGTCGGCCTCGTGCACCTCTCCGGTCTCGGGGTCGACGAAGGCGGCCTTGTCGCCGGAGAAGTCGACGAACATTCGCTCGCCTGCGGCGTAGGTGAGCCGCATGACGACGTCCTTCGTCTGGAGCCAGCTGCGGTAGTGCACGCAGAACTGGCTGTAGCCCCAGCCGTCGGGGTGAGTCTCTTTCCACTCGAGCCACAGCAGGCGGAGCGTCACGTGGCGCTTCGAGCGCAGCTCCTTGTGGAGCTCGGCCCAGTCCGGGACCGGGCGTCCGGTCACCGGCGGCGCCGGCGGGAACAGCCGGGCCTCGAGGGCCTCGTCGTCGAGTTCATCGGGGAGCGGCCAGGTGACCCCGGCCGCGTCGGCGCGCCGGAGATACTCGGCGACAGTGCTCCGCGCCGCCCCGACGGCGCGCGCGATCTCGCGCGCCGACATGCCGGCGGCACGAAGCCGCAGGACTTCGGTGATCTTTCGCACAGGTAGCCTCTTCCTCGGCACGCGTCCCTCCTCGGACTGGCAGCAGTGAACCGCCGCCATTCCAGAGGGACGTGTGCCTCTTTTGGTGGATCTCGGTGGACTCGAGGCGAAGCCCACCCACCAAGCGCTCTCGCGCTCGGCCCCGGCCGGAATCAGCCGGAACGGGTGGCCGAGATCAACCGCATTGGGCGGCCGGAATCAACCGGAACGGGTGGCCGGATTCCGCCGGATCGCGCGGCCGGATTCGGCCGGAACGCGCAGACTGCGGGTCGGGCTGACGGCCGTGGCGGGCGGCGCGGGCGAGGTCGGCGGTGTCGGGGGCGAGCTCGCCGAGGGTGCCCTTGCGGCGCTTGGGGCGGGTGAGGGGCAGCAGGCCCTTGGCGGCGAGGCGGGCTGCGGCGGCGACCTTGGCGCGCCAGGAGCGGACCCCGTCAGCTGCAGCGTGGACACGTCGGAGGGGGCGGCGCCCCCTCCGCTGCGACGTTGAAGCGAACCCCGGCTGCGGCCAGACGAGCGCCGCACGCGGCGACCACTGTGCCGCGTTCGACTGCGGAGACCCGGTGCCACCTCGTGCCGCGGGCTGCCATCGCCCACCTGACGGGGGTGGATTGCCGTCGGCCGGCTTGTGCTGCCCGGCCGGCTCGATACTGCTCTGCGAGGGTGCGCCGGGGGTCCGGGTCGTGGATGCCGACGAACAGGCGGAGCGTCTTGGTGTCCTTCAGCCGGCCGGCGACCCGCTTGGAGTGGTAGATGTCGCGCACGTCGGCAACCAGCGCGACGGCGGACGCCCCGGGGTCGGCGTCGTCAGCCACACGCATCCGCTTCGCCGACCCGACCAGGTCGTCGTACCCGCCGTCGAACCCAGCGGGCCGGAGCACGAGGTCAAGTCCGCCGAACGTTGTGTCGAAGGTCCAGAACTTGGCGGATGTCAGGAACTTCGGGTCGGCGGCCATCTCGCGGTGCAGCTCGGCGGTGTCGTGATCAGTGGCGTCGCGCTCCCGGGCGTCGAGATCGGTGAGCGCGGCGGCGAGGCGCCGCAGGTTGTCCGGGTCGGAGATGTCGGGAACGACATCCATGTCGGTCATCGGGAGGTCGACGTCCTGGAGGATGGCGCCGAAGCTGCCGATCACGACGAAACGGACGCGGTGCCTGGCGAGCGTCGCCAAGATAGGCACCGGCCGCAGGGGCGCTGCATCTTCGCTCACCGCCCGGCGGCCGGTCAGACGACCTCGGCGTGGATGCGTGCGGCGTTGCGCCACGCCTGTTCCTCGCCGACTTCGGCGTCGCGGGACCGCTGGGCGAGGGCTGCCCGGTCGAGCCTCTCCGCGACCATCCGCAGTTCCATGCCGCACGCCTCGACCAGCCGGATGAGGCTGTTGACGGTCGGGTCTCGGCGCCCGGCCTCGTACTCGGCGATCGCCGACGGGGAGGTGCCGGCCAGCGCGGCGAGCCCCCGCTGGGAGAGGCCGGCGCGGCGCCTGGCGTCGGCAAGCAGCCCCGCCGCTGGGCTGAGTGCAGGGCGGTTGTCCATGACCTCATTCTACACGGCTGCTACCGGTTCCGATAGCACGCATTGGTTCCGGTAGCCGGTAGGAGGTGGCGCCGGTTGGCGCTCGGAGGTCGCTGCCACGGCCCCGCCGGATCGCAGGCCAGCGCCGTTGCGCGAACAGCACGCCATGCCGTGTTCGCAAATCCGACCACGTTGGGTTCGCGGAATACGGAGTTTCACCTGGTAGAGGCCCCTCCGGGGGCCTTTGCCGCGTCCGGGGGCCTTTGCCGCGTCCGGGGGCCTTTGCCGCGTCCGGGGGCGGGTTCGGCCCGGGGGCGAGGGGGATCCGGCCGGGCCGGGGCCGCCGGGGCCAGTTTGCGGGCGCGGCGATGCCGCCCTTGCAGGCGGGGTGTCGCCGGGGGGTGGCCTGCCCCAGGTCGGGCGAGCGGGTCGGTGGACTGCGGGTCGGGCTGCCGCCCGCGCCCGGCGGCGGGGCGGGCGGCGCGGGCGAGGTCGGCGGTGGGTGCCGAGAACCCGTCCACCCAGTTCAGGCGAGAGGTCGACGAACACGTGGTGCCCTCGAGCGTCTCCGCGGACCCCGGGGAGGTCACACTGCACGGTGGTGCCAGCGGCCGTGGACGGGGAGCGGCACCGCAGGTGCGGACGGCCAGCTGCCAGCGCCACCGGTGGTACCATACGTTCGTGGAGAAGACGACGCTGTATCTGCCGGAGGACCTGAAGGTGGCGGTCAAGCGGGCTGCTGCAGAGCGCGGGGTCTCGGAGGCAGAGATCATCCGCGAGTCGATTCGTGTGTCGGTCGGCGGTGTTCGCCCGCGGCCTCGTGGCGCCCTGTACTCGAGCGGGCAGCCGATCGCCCGCCACGCCGAGGAGCTACTTGCCGGGTTCGGGGAGCGCTGAAGGTGCTTCCGGTCATCGTGGACACCAGCGCCCTGCTGGCGTTCTTCGATGCCTCCGAGCCCGACCACGAGGCGGTGTCAGCGGTGCTCGCCACAGCCGATGTCCTGGTCGTCTCTCCGTACGTGGTGGCCGAGCTGGACTACCTCGTGGCCACCCGGCACGGCGTGGACGACGAGCTGGCCGTGCTCGACGAACTGGCCGGCGGAGCGTGGGACCTGGCAGCGTTCGACGAAGAGGGGCTTCGCCGCGCCCGGGGGGTGATCGCCAGCTATCGGGACCAGGAGATCGGGGTGGCGGATGCATCGATCGTGGTCCTGGCCGAGCGGTACCGGACGCGCGCGATCGCGAGCCTGGACCACCGGCACTTCGACGTCCTCCGGCCCCTCGACGGCGCCCACTTCGAGGTCCTCCCGCGCGGGGTTTGACGGCGCTTCGGATCTGCGTGGGGCGTGGGCCCGGTGGCTGAGGTGGCTGGGGGATCCGCAGGCGCGGCGGCGGGGGTCCGCCACTCTGGAGTCGTTCGACGACTCTGGAGGAGGGACCCCCGCGGTGATCGACCCTGCGCGCGCTGTCGAGTGGATGATCGGACTTCCGGCCATCACGTTCCTCCACGGGGAAGGGGGCGCTGATGGGGAGGCCCGCATCCCCATCGAGACGGAGGCGTCGTCGCCTTGCTTGCCATGACCTCATCCCCGCTTCCAAGGTATGGAGCCTCCGGGGATCCCAGGCAGGTTCAAGCACTGCCCGGCGTTCCCTCGTTCATGGGGTTGCCTGTCTGGCGCGCATCGCAGGGACGGCCGGGCGACCGTCTTCTTCGGGGAGCGGGACGCGCCGGAACCACAGCCACAGGCTGACGTCGTAGACGCCCTTCAGTGCCCCGGAGATGAGGAAGGGCGCGCCGAGCGCCAGGCTCTGCGCCGCGCCTGCGAGCAGCGGGCCGAGCGGGCGCGCGAGGAGCCGGGCCAGGCCGGTCGTGCCCGCGGCCTCGGTCCGGTCCCGGGCCGGGACGAGGGCCATGACGTAGGCGTTGCGCGTCGGGACGTCCATCTGCGACAGGGACGCACGAAGGCAGAGCAGCACCGCGGCGACGGGCAGGCTCGGGGCGAAGGCGATGGCGGCGAGGAACCCGTTCGACGGCAGATGCGTGAACACCATCGTCTGAAGCAGCCCGAACCGCTCGCCGAGGCGCCCGGCCACCATCATCGAGAGCGTCTGGAGCACTCCGAGCCCGAGGAAGATCAACCCGATCGAGAGCGTGCTCGCGTCGAAGCGGGCGGCGAGCCAGTAGGCGACGAAGGCCTGCACCGTGAAGCCGGCTCCGAACGAGTCGAGGGCGAACAGCGCCGACAGGCGGCGCAGGATCCGGCGGGTCTCGCCGCCACCGGGCCGGCAGGCGCTGGCCGGCGAGGGCGACGCGCTCGTGACGTCGGTCGCGACGTGCTCGACGCGAGCGGACAGCCCCCAGGCGCATGCTGCCCCGAGCAGCGCGAGTGGGATGATCGGCAGGAAGCTCGACCGGCCGATCGCGCCGGGGCCGACGAGCTGGAGCAGCCCGGCGCCGAGCGCTCCCAGCGCGCCCGTCGCGGTGCCGACCGCGCCGTAGCGGCTGAAGGTGCGCAGTCGCCGCTCCTCGGTGACGGCGGTCGTGAGCATGACCTGCTCCAGCGCACCGAAGGGGCCCGAGTCGATGATCTCGCCCGACAGCGCTCCGGTCAGGCCGACGAGGACGAGCAGCCACCACCACGGAGAGAGGACGAGGACGAGGCCCGCCGCCGACTGGGCGAGGTAGCCGGCGAGGTAGCAGCGCCGGCGACCGGCGCCGTCGGCGAAGTGCCGTACCCCCAGCAGGGCGAACGCCGCACCGCCGAGGACGGCACCGAGCACGAGGCCGACCTCGATGCCCGACAGTCCCTGGTGGTGCAGCTCGACGCCGAGGACCACGGCGAAGTACCCCGAGGCGAGCCCCCGAGCGCCGCGGGCGAGGAGGATCCGGCGGAGATCCCCGTTGTCGCCAGCGCGGCCGTTCCCGCCGATCACAGCCCGCAGGCCCACGCCTGGCTGCCGAGATGGCTTGCGCCCGGTCCGTCGGGGACCTCGACCTGGTCGAGCGCCGTGTTGGCCGGGAAGACCCGGCCGCTTCGCAGGTGGACGTCGGCGTGGCCGTCGTCACCGCCCGGCGGCAGCGCGACCGTCGCGATCCTCGTCAACCCCACGCCTGCCGTCCTCCCGTGCACCGTCGCGGGCCGACGGCTGCGGTGAGTGTAACCACGGTTGCATCCTTCGACAAGGATCGAGCTAGGCTTCGCCGATGGCCGGGGAGCGCTCGTGGGTGATGCTCGTCTACCGCCTCCCGCGAGAGCCTTCGACGCCCCGCATCGGCCTGTGGCGGCGACTTCGCCAGCTCGGAGCGGTCCGGCTCGTGGACGGCGTCGCCATGCTCCCGCACACCTCGCGCACCGAGGAGCAGCTCGAATGGCTGGCTGCCGGCATCGTCGAAGCGGGTGGCGAGGCCAGCGTGTGGACCAGCTGCCCGACGACGACCCAGGCGTCGGCGTTGCTCATGGGGCGCATGGGCGAGGAGCGCGCGGCCGAGTACGAGGCGCTGGCACGCGAGGCCGACGAGGCGGCACGGACCACCGGTGCCTCACGGGCGCGGGCGCTGTCGAGGCTCCGGAGGCAGCTCGAGCAGGTCCGCCAGCGTGACTTCGTCGCTCCGCCGGCGCGCGAGCGTGCCGTGGGGGCGATCGAGGCCCTCGCCTCCGAGCCGCCGGAGCAACGAACCGGGTCCCCGAGCCGCACGGGGCCGATCGCCGCCAGGCCGGAGCAGCCCTGATGCGCTGGGTGACCCGGGCCCACTGCCACATCGACCGGATCGCCTGTGCCTGGCTCGTCCGCCGGTTCATCGACGCCGAGGCGGTGTTCGCCTTCGTCGAGGACCGCGCCGAGCTGCCGAGCGATGCGATCGCGTTCGACGTCCCGGGCGTGGAGCTCTCCCACCACGGGACGGACTGCACCTTCGAGACGATGCTGCGCCGCTACCGGTTGGACGACCCCGTGCTCTGGGATCTCTCGAGGATCGTCCACGAGGCCGACCTCGCCGACTCGCGCTTCGACGCGCCAGAAGCACCGGGCCTCGACGCGGTGGCGCGCGGGCTGTCGTTCGTCCTGGACGACCCCGAGCTCGTCGAGGTCGGCGCTGTGGTGTTCGACGGTCTCTACGAGTACCGTCGGCGGTTCCTCTTGACCGGTCACGACCCTTCCTGACGGCGTCGCCGTGATCGGGAGCGGCGGACTTCCGGCCAACACCCGCGCCCGCCCCGCCCCGAGCCGCCGGCAGTTGCATCTTCGGGAGCCGAAGCCGAAGGTCCGGTGCGCGTTGCCCGGTGGATCGGATCGCCGGGGACTTCGGTCTGATGGCGGCGAGATCGATGCGTGCAGCGCCCAGGCGGCTGCATGCGCAGGGACCGCCGGCCAGCACGTTCGCATGCACAGGGGCCCGGGCGGCACGACTGGCAACGGGGCCCTCGCCCCCGACCGGCTGGAGGATCAGCGGGCGAGGGCTCCACGTCTCTGCTGGACCCTCCTGCAGCCCGGGGACGGGCCCCACCGTCCACCCGCGGCGACGGGCGAGCGGGCTCAGCGCCTTGGCGGCAGTCGGTCGCGCTCGCGGCGGACGGCCGCCTTGCGCCCCCTGATCGTTGCAGCCCGCAGCGCGGCGAGCACCTGGTCGGCGGCGGCCTCGGGGACCTCCACGAGCGAGAAGCGGTCGGCGATCTCGATGGCGCCGACCTCCCGGCCGTGCACGTTCGACTCGCCGGTGATGGCCCCGACGAGGTCCTGGGGGCGGACACCGGCGCTGCGGCCGAGGCCGACGAACAGGCGTGTCATGCCCGGCGACGGTGGCCGGCCTTGGCGCCGCTCCCGTGGCGGTCGCGAGCCTCCCTCCGCCCGGACTGCCTTCGGGGTGACGTCGGGGATCTCCTCTTCCGCCGCCGCCGCCCCGCTCGCCTCGTGCGCCAGCTTGACCGCGGCGAGCGCGACGGCCATCACGTCGTACTCGTCGGCGAGCGACTCGACGACGACACGGAAGCCGCTGAGGTCGTCGCTGACGATGCTCTCCTCGAGCGCGGCGCGGGTGAGCTCCAGGCGCCGGGCCCGCAGGTCGGCGACCGTCGGGAGCTGCTCGACCGAGATCCTCTGCTTGGTCACCCGCTCGATGGTCGAGAGCATCCGGTGCTCCCGTGGCTCGGCGAGCGTGACGGCGACGCCCTCGCGCCCGGCGCGCCCGACCCGGCCGATCCGGTGGACGTAGGCGTCCGGCGAGGCGGGGACGTCGTAGTTGATGACGTGGGTGAGCTGCTTGATGTCGAGGCCGCGGGCGGCGACGTCGGTCGCCACGACGAGGTCGGCCGTCCCGCTCCGCAGCCGGCCCATGGCACGGTCGCGCTGGTCCTGGCTCATCCCCCCGTGCAGCGCTTCGGCGCGATAACCCCGGCCGTTCAGGCTCTCGGTCAGCTGGTCGACCTCGTCGCGGGTGCGGCCGAAGACGATGGCGGCCGCCGGGGCCTCGACGTCGAGGACGCGCCCGAGTGCCGCGAGCTTGTGCGCTCTCGGCACGATGTAGGCCTGCTGGCGCACCAGCGGCGCCTTGCCGGCGGCCGGCGCCTCGCGCCCGGTCGTGATGCGGATCGGGTCGCGCAGGTACCGGCGGGCGATCCGGTCGACGCGTGGGGCGAGCGTGGCCGAGAAGAGGACCGTCTGCCGCTCCGCCGGGAGCGCGTCGAGGATCGACTCGATGTCCTCGGCGAAGCCCATGTCGAGCATCTCGTCCGCCTCGTCGAGGACGACGACCTCGACGGCATCCAGCTCGAGCGTGCCGCGGCCGAGGTGGTCGAGGACGCGCCCCGGGGTCGCCACGACGACGTCGACACCCCGCTCGAGCGCCCTCACCTGGCGCTGGATCGGCTGCCCGCCGTAGATCGGCAGGACCCGCACGCCGAGGTCCCGTCCGTACCGGTGGATCGCCTCGGACACCTGCACGGCGAGCTCGCGGGTGGGCAGCAGGACGAGCGCGAGCGGTGCGGCCGTCGAGCGTGGCGACGGCAGGCGCTCGAGCAGCGGCAGGGCGAACGCGGCCGTCTTGCCCGTGCCGGTTGCCGCCTGGCCGAGCAGGTCCCGGCCCTCCAGGAGGTGCGGGATGGCCTCGCGCTGGATCGGCGTCGGCTCCTCGTAGCCGAGCGCGCCGAGGGCGGCAAGGAGCTCGGAGCGGAGCTGCAACGCGGCGAACGTCTCCGGCCGGGGCTCCCGGCTCACCTGGTGCTCCCGGCTCACCTGGTGCTCCCGGCTCGCCTGGTGCTCCCGGCTCGCCTGGGGTTCCCGGCTCGCCTGGTGCTCCCGGCGCCGCGCCACCCGCGCTCGGGCAGGAAGCCGTCGCAGCTCGGGCGAGGCGCCACGCGCTCCTTGGCCGGCAGGGTGCTCCGTTCGTCCAGAGAGGTCACCAGACGAAGGTACCGCCTTCGCGCCGACCTGCGGCGCGGGCGCTGCCGTGCCGACGCCGCTCCCCGAGAGCCCGCGGCGCCGAGCGGGCCGCGACGGCGGCGACCGGGCTGCGACGGCGGCGACCGGGCCACGACGGCGCCG
The DNA here is from genome assembly GCA_021797795.1 of Actinomycetes bacterium. Lineage (GTDB taxonomy): Bacteria > Actinomycetota > Acidimicrobiia > Acidimicrobiales > Bog-793 > JAKACF01. The sequence continues at coordinate 13,543 of JAJZZB010000047.1, forward strand.
AGCGGGCCGCGACGGCGGCGACCGGGCTGCGACGGCGGCGACGGTGCCGGCGCTGGAGACGCTGCGCCGACCGGAGCCGCGACCGGCCAACCGGGGAGGTCCACCAGCACGCCGGCGAGCCTGTGCGCGGCCTCGAGCCCCGGCTCGGCCCGTGCCGGCGAGCCCGCTCGCGGGCTCTCGCCCCGGCGTGGCTCACGGCCCGGCGTGGCTCACGCCGAAGCGTCGGCAGGCGCGGGCGGACAGCGGGCCTCCGCGTCGGCGACGATCCCCGCCAGCATCCCCGGGAACACGTACCGATGGAACGGCGCCACCGCCAGCCAGTACGCCCGGCCCCAGAGACCTCGCGGCCGGAAGGTTGCGGACTGCGTGACCCGCGAGCCCTCGGCGGCAGGCTCGATGTCCCACGTGAGCCAGGCCTGGCCTGGCAGCACCATCTCGGCGCGAAGCCGCACGCGCCGTCCCGGATCCAGCTCTTCGACCCGCCAGAAGTCGATGGCGTCGCCGACGCCGATCGTCCGCTTCCGGCCCTTCCGGAGCCCCGGGCCGCCGACGAGCTTGTCGAGGAGCCCCCGGATCTTCCAGAGGACCTCGCCGCTGTACCATCCGCGCTCGCCGCCGATCGCCGCGATCGTGTCGTAGACGGCCTGCGGAGCCGCCCGGGTCGTCGCCTGCCGCACATCCGACCGTGACGTCCCTCCGGCCCACGCCGGGTCCGTCACCGCAGGTTCGAAGTGGACGAGGTCGGCGCCCGACCACGTCGTCGGCACGCTCGCCCGTGCGACGGCGGCGAGCGCCCGCCCGATGGCCTCGGCGAGCCCCATCGGCTGCACCCCGAAGGTCTCGGCGGCCCGGTCGTCGTCGACGACGACCTCGTTCACCAGGCTCTCCACGAGCTCCCGGGCGAGGGGCACCGGCAGGGGGGTCACCAGGCCGATCCAGCGCGAGGAGAGGCCGGGCGTGAGCACGGGCACCGAGATGACCCATCGCCTGGGCAGCCCAGCCGCACGCGCGTACTCGTCCATCATCTGGACGTACGACACGACGTCGGCCCCGCCGATCTCGTACACGCCCGGCGGCACGTCCGTCGCCACGACGGCGCGCACGAGGTAGGCGATGACGTCGGCGATGGCGATCGGCTGGCAGCGCGTCGTGACCCAACGCGGCGCCACCATGACCGGGAGCACCTCGACCAGGTAGCGCAGCATCTCGAAGCTCATCGAGCCGGACCCGATGATGACACCGGCTCGCAGCTCGATGGTCGGGATGCCGCTCGCGGCGAGGGCCCGCCCGACCTCGTGCCGGCTCCGGAGGTGCATCGACAGGTCGTCGCTGTCGCGGCCGAGGCCGCCGAGGTAGACGATGCGGCGGACTCCGGCCGCCCGGGCCTGCTCGGCGACGTTGCGGGCGTCGGCCAGCTCCCGCCGCACCCAGTCGTGGCCCTGACCGATCGAGTGGACGAGGTAGACGACGGTGTCGACGCCCTCCATGGCGTCGCCGAGGTCGCCACCGACGGCGCCACGGACGACCTCGACGCTCGAGCGCCACGGGACGGTGTCGAGCTTGGCCGGCGTCCGGGCCAGGCACCGGACGCTCACCTCGTCGTCGTGCAGCGGGCTGTCGTCCAGGGGGCCGTCGTGCAGGAGCGCCGGGACCAGACGGCCCCCGACGTAGCCGGTGGCCCCGGCCACCAGCACCCTGCGCCGCCGCGATGCCGTCTCGGGCGGAGCTCCCGCTGGCGAGCCCTGGACCACACCACCCATGGTGCCAGGGCTGCTGCGCCCGCGGCGGGCGGGCCGCTCGCCGGGGACGTCCGGTCCCGGCTGTCGGGCCAGCGAGGGCGCCTGCTCCGGTTGCCGGGCAGGGCTACCCGGCCCTGTGGTGGCTCGCCACATGAGGTCCGCCGGCGGTCAGCACGCCGTCCAGGATGGTGATCGTCCGGTCGGCGACGGCCGCCATCCGGCTGTCGTGGGTGACCATGATCCCCGACTTGCCCCGCCGCTTGATCTCCTCGGCGAGGAGGCAGACGACCTGCGAGCCGAGGGCGGTGTCGAGGCTGGCGGTCGGCTCGTCGACGAGGATGAGCGCCGGGTCCGTCACCAGGGCCCGGGCGATGGCGACGCGCTGGCGCTCCCCGCCGGACAGCTGCTCGGGCAGGTTGTCGCGCCGCGCCTCGATGCCCAGCTCCTGGAGGAGACGGTCGGCCCGGTGGCTGACCTCGGCCCGGTCGAGGTGCGCGACCGACGACATGATGGTCAGGTTCTCCCGGGCCGTGAGGTAGGGGACCAGGTTGAACGACTGGAAGACGAAGCCGATCCGCCGGGCCCGGAAGGCGGTCCGCTCCCGTTCGCGCAGCTGGGTGACCTCGCGGTCCCCGATGACGACCTGGCCGCTGGTCGGCTCGAGCAGGGCGCCGACGATGGTGAGCAGGGTGGTCTTGCCCGACCCCGACGGGCCGAGCAGGGCGAGGAGCTCGCCGTCCTCGAGGTCGAAGGTGGCGTGCCGCAAGGCGTCGACCCTGGTGTGGCCGCTGCCGTAGCTCTTCGACAGGTCTCGGGCGCGCACGGCCGGCATGTCAGGTCCCCCCGAGGGCGGTGGCGGGGTCGATGCGGGCGATGCGCCGGAAGGAGAGGGAGGCGCCGAGCGTCCCCATGGCGAGCGTGCCCACGGCTGCGGTGGCCGTGCTGGCGGCGGTGAAGGTGAGCGGCACCGACGCCGGCACCACCAGGCCGACGAGCCGGCTGACGCCGATGCCGAGCGCCGTCCCCGTCGCGCAGAGGATCGCCGCCTGGACGACGACGCTCGAGCCGAGGTAGCGGCTGGAGGCCCCGATGGCCTTGAGCAGGGCGAGCTGGGTCCGCTTCTCCAGCGTGACCAGCGCGAAGAACAGGGCGGTGACGAGACCCGCCACGGCCAGGGTGGCGTAGATGATCTGGTCGAGCGTGGAGCGCTGCTCCCGCACGCCCGGGAGCGCCAGCACGGCCGCCTCGCGGCTGACGGTGGCGGACCTGGCGCCGAGGGCGGCGTCGATGGCCGCGGCGGTCGCCGAGGGGGACGCCCCCTGCTCCAGCCGCTCGGCGAACGCCTGCACCGTGTCGCCCGCGCCGGCCAGCTCCGGCCGGGCCTGGGCCTGGACCTCCCGCCAGGTGGCCATGGTCGTCCACAACGTGGGCTGGAGCTCGTAGCGGCTGTCGGACGTGAACCCGACGATCCTCAGGGCGAGCGTGGTCCCCGCCACCGTGATCCGGTCCCCGATCCGCACGCCGCTCTCCTTCCAGCTGATGTCGGCGGCGGCGACGCCCGCTTCGGCCGGGCGGGGAACCCTGCCCTCGGCCGCTCGGTCGGGACCGCCGGGCTGGCCGGGCACGTAGCCGAACAGCGCGAGGTCGACGAGCCCGCCCGGGCAGCGCCCGCTGCAGCGCCCTGCGACCTGCAGCGTCCCCACCTGGCCGACGGCGGCGACCCCGGGGACCGAGGCGATGGTGGCCGCGTCGGCGGCAGGGAGGGAGGAGCGGGCGAACTGCTGGCGGCTGTCGGCGGAGAAGGTGTACAGGTCGGCACGACTCGAGCGCAGTGCCCCGGTCGCCCCGTAGTACAGGCCGTCGGCGAGGGCGCTCAGGATCAGCACCAGGAGCACCAGCAGGGTCAGGGCCGCCGCCATGGACCCGAACCGGCCTCGCGTCCGCCGGATCTCCGCCCACGCCAGCCTCATCGGGCACCCGCGGCGACGAGCGGGTCCACCCTGGCGACGCGCCGGACGGCCAGCACCGACGCGACCGCCGACGACCCGAGCACGGCCAGCCCCGACAGCAGCACCAGCCTCGTGTCGACGGCCAGCGGGAACGCAGGCGACGACAGCGCAGCCGCCCCGGCCAGCATGGCCGTGCCCGCCGCCACCCCGGCCGTGACCACGCCTGCCACCTGGGTGAGGACCGACGCGGCCAGGTAGCGGCTGGTGGCGCCGAGGGCGCGCAGGCCGGCGAACACACGGAGCTTCTGGACCGTGAGGATGAGGAAGAAGAACCCGGTGACGACGGCGACGATCACGAAGGTGATCCCGACGATCAGGTCGAAGCTGGCGGTGATGGAGCTCACGCCCGGGATCGACGCCACCGCCGCCGCCCGGGGCAGGGCCTCGACGCCGGGGACGGCGGCGTCGACCGCCGCTGCCACCGACGAGACCGTGGCGCCGCGGGCGACCTCCACGCCGACCAGGTTGTCGGGCACGAACGGCGCCTTCGGGTTGGCGGCGGCGACGACGCCCCGGTAGGTGTCGATGGTGGTGTAGGCGGTCGGGGCGGCGTTGAACCGGGATCCCTCCGTGTAGCCGACGACCTTCAGCGTCCTCCCGGAGGGCTCGAGGACGATCGTGGCGCCGATGCGGAACCCGTTGGGCGCGTCGGAGCGGTCGACCAGCGCCTCGCCCGGCCCGGGCTCCCGTCCCGAGACGATCCTCGCCGGGCCGCCGGGCTGGCCCGGCTGGTAGCCGAACAGGCTCAGGTCGCCGAGGCCCCGGCCGACCTCAGCGCTGAGCGTGGTCTGGCCGATCGGTCCCGCGGCCGCCACCCCGGGGACGGCGCGGACTGCCTCCAGGACCGACGGGTCCAGCCGTGAGGCCTGCAGGTTGCGTTTCGACGCCGCGCTGTAGACCAGGACGTCGGCGGAGTTGTGCTCGACCGCCCCGGTGAGGAAGCCGAGCAGGGTGGCGGAGAGGGTGCTCAGGAACAGCAGCAGGAACACGAGCACCGCCAGGGCGCCGGTGAGGAGGCCGAACCGCAGCTTGGAGCGGAGCACGTCGAGCAGACCCAGTCTCATCGGTGCTCCCCGGGCGATCCGTAGGGCGAGCCGGCCGTGCACGGGCCCGCAGCACTCGGGCGCCGGGCCGCCACCACGAGCTCGCTCACCCGTCGCGGCACCCGGTGGCCGTCCGGAGCCGCGTCAGTCGCGTGCGAGGTAGGCGCGGAGCTCGGCCTCGTGGGAGACGAACGGCTCGCCGCTCACGTCTATGGTCACGCCTTCGAGCGTCGCGCCCCGGAGGGTGAAGGGGGCCGCGTACCGCGGCGACACCGTCGGGGCCAGTGCCCGCCCGACGGTCAGCGCCGAACCCAGCCCGAACTTTCCCGGTTGGGTCAGGATGGTCTCGCTCGCCACCGGCTTCTCGTCCACGTACAACGTGAGCGTGCCGACCGGGCTGCCCGTCGCGTCGATGTCGGTGCGCTCGAACTCGGCCGACAGGACGTGACGTCCCGGGCTCAGGTTCGCCGGAGCCGAGACGTCCTGGACGCGCTCACCGAGCCAGTTGTACACGTACGCGAGGTTGCCCTCCTGGAGGAAGAGGACATGGCCGCCGAGCCGCGTTCCCTGAGAGAAGAGCACCCCTTCGGCACCGGGGAGGTCGACCACCAGGCCGGCGGCGATGGTGTACGAGCGGCCGCGGATGTTCACGCTGACCGACTCGGGCACCGGTGACGTGCCAGGCAGGTACCGGTACCGACTGCTCGGTGCGGCAGGTTGCGGCCGTGGAGCCGTCAAGGCCTCCACGGCGTTGCGGTCGTCCAGCGGGAGCGCCTTGTAGGTCTCGGCCAGCCTCGCCCACTCCTGCTGCAGCCGAGCGAGCCGATCGGGTTCGTCGGCGGCGCGATCGTGGACCTGGGCCCGGTCCTCGGCCAGGTGGTACAGCTCCCACACGTCATGCTCGAAGCCACCCCATCCCGAGAGCGTGGGATGCATCGTGTTGGCGAGCCAGCCGTCCTGGTAGAGCGCTCGCTGCCCCAGCATGGCGTAGAACTGGGTCGCCTTTCCGGGAGCGCCTGGCTCGGTGAGCGACGGCACGAAGCTCTCACCCTCGAGCGGCGACTGGACGCAGCCGTTCACGACCGCCGGCGGGTCGATGCCCAGCAGCTCGTACACCGTCGGCACGATGTCGGTGGCGTGCACGTACTGGTCGCGGTTCTCGCCTCGGGCCCGGATCCCGGCCGGCCAGGCGACGACGCACATGTCGGCGGTGCCTCCTTCGTAGCCCGAGTTGCGCTTCCAGTACGGGAACGGCGTGTCGAACGCCCACGCCCACCCGGAGCAGTAGTGGTTGTAGGCGGACGTCCCGCCCAGCTCGTCGAGATGCGGCAGGTTGGCTTCGGGGGTGTCGGGGATCCCGTTGAAGAACTTGTTCTCGTTGAAGCTGCCGTTCGGGCCGCCCTCTGCGCTGGCCCCGTTGTCGGAGACGACCACGACGATGGTGTTCTCCAGCTGCCCGGACTCCTCCAGGTAGTCGACGACCCGGCCGATCTGGTCATCGGTGTAGCTGACGAACCCGGCGAACACCTCGGCCATCCGGGCGAAGATCCGGCGCTGGTCCGCCGACAGGTCGTCCCACGGGATGACCACGTCGAGCGCTGGCCACGGCTGGCCCGCGGGGCCGGTGACGTCTGGTTCTCCGTGCGGGTTGATGGTGGACAGCTCGGTGCCCTCGGGGAGGATCCCGAGCTCGATCTGGCGAGCGAGGATCGTCGGCCGGATCGCCTCGTAGCCTTCGTCGAAGCGACCGCGGTACCGGGCGGTCCATTCCGGGAAGACGTGGTGCGGCGCGTGCCCGCAGCCGGGGGCGAGGTACAAGAACCACGGCTTGTCCGGCGCCACCGTCTTGGAGTCACGCAGGAACTGGATCGAGCGGTCGGCGATGTCCTTGGAGAGGTGGTAGCCCTCCTCTGGCGTGCCCGGCGGCTCGATCGGGTGGTTGTCGTAGACGAGGTCCGGGTACCACTGATTGGTCTCCCCCCCGAGGAAGCCGTAGAAGCGCTCAAAGCCTCGACCGAGTGGCCAGCGCTTCCGCCAGGACGACAGGTCGGTCTCTTCCTCGGGAGTGAGGTGCCACTTGCCCACGCAGTACGTGTTCCATCCCCGCTCGCCGAGCACCTCGGAGATCAGCGCGTTCTCGAAGGGGATCCGTCCCGACGCCCCTGGGAAGCCGGTGGTCGCCTCTGCGATGCACGCCATCCCGTTGCTCGTCGCGTTGCGGCCAGTGAGGATGGACGCGCGTGTCGGGCTGCACAATGCCGTCGTGTGGAAGTTCGTGTAGCGCAGGCCGAGGGCTGCGATCCTCCGCATCGTGGGCGTCTCGATCAGGCCCCCGAACACGTCCATCGCCCCGAAGCCCACGTCGTCCCACACGATGAACAGCACGTTCGGCGAGCCCGGCGGTGCCTTGGGCTGCTCGAACGGGGTCCAGTCGGGCACCGCGTCGCGGATGTCCAGCGCGAGCTTCCCGTTCCACGTCACGGCGACCTCCGGAAGGGTTCACGCGGGTACTGGCCGATCGGGGCTCGCCCTCTCGGCGACGTGCCCGAGCCAGCGGCTCGGGCGGTGACGTTGCTCAGATGTGCGCCAGCTCGTCGGCGTACTCGGACATGAAGCGCTGAGCACCGCTGCCCGTCTCGGCCAGGGTCCACTGCCAGTCCTGGAGGTACAGCATGCCCTTCTCGAGCAGCCGCCTCGACCCGTCGCCGTCCACGAGGTCTTCGATGACCCTGCGCTCGCCCTTCACGATCCACATGCCGACGCCGTTGGGGCAGAAGTACCACTCCGGGGTCGTGCAGCGTCCCTCGGCGGCGAACCTGCCCCAGTGCTCGTCGGCTTCGGCTGCGAGCTGCAGCGCATGCCGCTCTCGACCGGGAAAGGGCACCTTCCACGTGATCACCAAGGCGCAGTCCACGATGAGCACCTCCTCCATCGTCCGACACTCCGGAACATGCTGCACCCGCACATGACCGCCCCTGCAGCGGGTCCGGACCGACGCACGGCATCGGCGAGCACCGATGGTCGCGTAGGGTGCTTCCGCGTGGCCAGGGTCGAACGGCCCTTCCTTCGCGGTCGGCCTCGTGCCGGCGTCGCGACCCTAGGCGCCTTCGAGGATCCTTGCCTTCTGCGCGGCGAACTCGGCCTCCGTGAGGATTCCCTGCGACTTCAGCTCGGCGAGCTCCTTGAGCTGGGCGACGGGATCGGCGGCTGGTGTCGGCGGCGCCGGGGCGAGCTCCTGTTGCCGGTCCGGCTGCTGGCCGTACCGGGCGTCTTCCTGGGCGGCCCATCGGTTGCCCTGACGACGCGACACTCGATTGGACACGGCGGTGGCCGTGCCGGCGACCACGGCGGTCCGGGCCACCCCTCGCAGCAGTCTCGGCATTCGTCCTCCTCCTGTCCGTCCCTCGCTCAGCGGTCGGTGGCGTCGAGCGACGCCAGGATCTCGTCCTGCGGGATGTACCCGGCTGACACCAGCTCGGCCCCGCCCCGGCGCAGCGCCTGTACGAACTCCGTGGCCCACCGGTTCTCGAAGAGCAGGATGGCAGCGGACGATCCGGGCTCGATGACGTCGCCGGCATCGGCGACGTCTGCACTGTCGAGGAGGCCGGAGGCCGCGCCCTCGAAGACGGAGAGGTCCGCCTGCCCGTCACCGTTCAGGTCCTGGAGCTCGAGCACGTCCAGGGAGCCATCGGTGCGCTTGGAAAGGAAGGTCACGTCGAGGACTCGGATGATCCCCCTGTCGACCAGGTCGACCAGCACGGGCAGTCCCTCGCCGGTCATCCTGCTCCCCGGGAACTCGACGATCAGGTAGCTGACCGGTCCCATGGGGCTGGGTGCATCGGGCATGGTGCTCCTCC
>JAJZZB010000230.1 GCA_021797795.1 Actinomycetes bacterium
TCAAGACCGAAGGGAACAGCGCACCGACTTGGTGCCCGCCGTGCCGAGGTGTGACCGCAGCGTCTTGACGCCGGCGCCCCGACCGCGTCACGGGCCCAATCATGGACTCCGCCCGCCAGCTTGCTGGCGGGCTTGATCGCGCCCTGAAGTCCCGGCGCGGCACGCGGGGGACTTTGGTCGTTTCGTCGTAGGGGTCCCCCATGCTCACCCACCACGTCGCCGTCATGCTCGAAGAGCGTGTCGGTCAACAGGCGTCGAGCACGTAGTGGTAGGGGTCGGAGCCGACCGGGCGGAATGGTCGGAACCGGTCGAGGACCCTGAGCTCGTAGAGCGCGCTGAGCCGGTGGCGGGCGGTGGTCAGGTTACAGAAGCACAGGTCGGTCACCTGCTCGGTGGTCAAGACCTTGTGGTCGAAGAGGACTCGGCACAGCAGTCGGTCTCGCGGGGTCAACCGACGAGAGACTGCAGCGACGAGGTCATGGTCGGCCCGAGGGCGAACGGCCAGCGGCCGGCGACCATCGGGCCGGACAGAAGCGAAAGCAGAACTCACAGATCACTCCAGGAGTCGGGCTCACCGGTTGCCGGGGTGGGGTAGCGGTCACGCTGGCGGTTCGCCCACGGCGATCCCGGCAGATCTGGGCTGCCGGGAGACCTGCCGACCGGCCTGCTATCCGATCTTCCGGACGAGGGAGCGCCACTGTCGCGGCGCCCTCGCTCGCTGCCGCGCCGCCCGGAGAGCTGCCGGCGCAGACCCTCCTCGTGGCGTTCGCTATAGCTGCGGCCGAACCGCTTCCGGGCCGCGGCCCGCACCGCGTAGCCGCTGCCTTCGGGCTCGGGTGGCGGGTCGGTGCGCATCGTGAAGGCGGGGGCTTCCTCCCAGTCGACCACGAGGTGCACCGCGGCTTGATGCGCCCCGAAGTGCTCGAGGCCCTGCTCGGCCCAGCTCAGCGCGTCGGCGAAACGACCCGCGGCCCGGTACCGCTCGGCGATGCGCACGAAGTCGTAGGGGGAGGACTGGTCCTTCGCGAGCACGGCGACGACGGCATCGACATCGCCGGACGCCTCGGTGAGGGCCTCCATCATGTGGGTGATGCGGAACCTGTTGGCGTCGTATGAGCCCTTGTCTCCCGGCCCGAGTGAGGGGAGGCGTTCCCAGGCAGCCTCGGCGAGCTGGCGGTACGTGGCGAGGCCCGTCCTGCCGAGCACGTTCGCGTAGGTGTGTGCGGCACCGGAGAACACGTCGAGGTCGCCGGCGCTGCACTCCCAGTCGAACAAGCGGTGGGCGAGCGCGACAGGGTCGGGACGGGCCTTCTTGCAGGCGGCGAGATGGAGCTCCTGGAGCTCGGCGGTGATCTCGCCGAGCCAGCCGTTCGAGTCGTCGACCGAGCCGATCGCGTCCTCGGCTCGTTCGAGCGCGTGCTCGCAGAGGGTGACCACCGCCTCGGCCTCGCCGTCGTCGAGCAGGCTCCGCACGGCGCCGATCACCTCGCGGATGCGCGCCGCGTAGTCGTAGGCCTCCCGGTAGGAGACGTAGTCGTCGGTCTCGAATGCGCCGTCGATCGCGTCGAGGAACGCCCGAAGCGGCGCTGAGCCGGAGAGCGCCTTCGCTGCGTCGAGACGGAGCCGCGCGCGCGCCAGCTCGTCGGCAGCGGCGAGCTCGAGCACGAGGTCGACGAGCCGCTCGTGCCCGAGACCCTCGAGGTAGGTACGCACGTCCACCTCTGCGTCGACGTCGGGCTCGGACTGGGTCGAGCGGGGATCCGTGGCGACGAGCACGAGCGCGACGGCGTGCTTGCAGAAGCTCCCGTCGGCGCCCACCGGGCAGGTGCAGGAGAACACCGGCTCACCGTCCTCGACCCCGAGGCGCACCTTGTAGGGTGCCGATCCCCGGACGGTCGCCTCGGCGGACGTCGCCGTGACGCACAGCTTCGTCACCGTGCCGCTTCTCGCGTAGTCCTCCCCGCGCTCGAAGCTTCGAGGACCGGCGAGGGAGCGGACTCGGAGCCGATTGAAGACCTCTCCGAGATGGCCAGGTACCAGCCGAGGGGATGCAGAGGCCATCCCGGCATGCTACGAGTGGCGTGACATCCGTCGCAGAGCCCGCACCGGGCGGGTCATGTGGCGGTGGGACGCCCCGGCACGCGAGGCGGGTACCCCGCAGCGGCGAGCCAGGCTCGGGCGCGGCCCCGGTGGCGCTCGTCGGAGAACGCGTACCAGGCCTCGAGCTCACCAGGCCAGCGGTCGAGGACGTCCTTGAAACGGCGGAAGGCCCCCCGGCCCGAGATGGCGATCGACAGCCGATCCGCCCGGTCCTCGTCGGCGAGCGCCTCGATGAAGTCCTCCATGTCGCCGTAGGCGGCCCGGGAGCCCTCGCACCACACGGGGAGCCAGCGGTCGGGGTCCTCGTCGTCGGGGTCCTCCTCGCCCTCTTCGTGGGCGTAGTCGATCGCTGCCCGCGGCCAGACCTCCCCGGTGCGAAGGTCGATCCGCCCGCCGCCGTGGGCCGGATCGCCCTCGAGGATGCCCGCCAGCTCCTCGAGGTCGACCAAAAGCGACCGCAGCATGGGTGCGGGCCGGTCACCGAGCGCCTCGTCGAGCTGGTCGGCGAGATCGCTGTCGCCTTCCCAGGCGCGCTCCCGTAGCTGCTCGGCGCAGCGCCGGACCAGGTCGGGCGCTCCCGTCGCGTGTTGGGCCAGCGCGACAAGGAGCCCGTCACCCGCGAGCTGGAGTAGCTCGTCCCAGGGCCCCTTCGACAGTGCGACCACGACGCGTCGGCCGTCCGCATCGAAGATGGCACCTCGAAGAGCAACCCGACGATCGTCAACCCTGCCCACCAGCTTCAGCTTGGCAGGTCTCACTCTTCGCGGCGCAGGCGGGTGCGCCAGTCGGACTTGTCGTCGCCTGGCGCTGCTCGCCGACAACGCATGATCCACCAACCTCGCAGTATGGGTACACGTTTGGAGGTGATTACGTAAGAGTCTGACGAAGAAGCGTCTGGACACGCAGCTGAACTGCTAATCTAGACCCGTGCTGCTCAGGTTCGAGGTCTCCAACCACCGGTCGATCCTGGAGCCCGTCGAGCTGTCCATGGTCGCCGTCGACGAGGACAGGCCCTCGGTCCGGAAGTTCGACCTGCTCGCCGAGCGCGTGCTGGCGGTGGCCGGCGTCTATGGACCGAACGCTTCGGGCAAGTCGAACGTTATCGAGGCGCTCGCCTGGCTCTCGATGGCCGTGGCCCGATCGTTGCGGGCCTGGGATCAGTTCATCCCTCGCGACCCGTTCAAGTTTGGCCATGGGCCGCAGACGCCGTCCACGTACGAGGTGGAGATGGTGATCGACGGCGTGCGGTACGCCTACCGGCTCGAGGTGGACGACGCCCACGTGCTGTTCGAGGGCTTGTACAGCTATCCCGAACGTCGTCGGCGAGTTCTCTTCGAGCGGGAAGGATCAGACATCCGCTTCCGGCGCGGACTCGGTGCGCTGTCGGGAACGAGGGAGCTCCTGACGTCGACGACGCTGGCGCTCTCGGCGGCCATGCGCTTCGACGAGCCCGAGGTGCAGCATTTCGCCCGCGCACTCGCTGGAATCGGGGTCCTCGGCGTGCGTCGGCGGGCGCCATGGCGCCGACCGTTCGGCGCGGGCATGTCTGGGTTGTCGGCGACCGGGCGCCTGTTCGACGACCAAGGCACCTCGTTGCAGTCCTCCCTCTTCGACGATCCGGACATCGTTCAGCCGTCGCCTCGCGAATCCACCTTGGCTCTGCTGCGCTTCGCCGATCTCGGGATCGACGACGTGCAGATCGTGGATGACGACATCGACGAGAGCAGCCAGGCCCCTTCCCAGGTACGACGAGAGCCGCGCAGGCAGTTGAGATTCATCCATCGCGTCTTAGGACAGGAACTGCCCTTTGATCTCGAGGAGGAGTCAGCGGGCACCCAGACCTGGTTCGCCCTCATCGGGCCAACGTTGAACGCGCTTCGAAGTGGCCGGATCCTCCTCTTCGACGAGATCGACGCGAGCCTTCACCCTCGACTGTCGGCGCGCCTGCTCGAGCTGTTCCAGGATCC
>JAJZZB010000231.1 GCA_021797795.1 Actinomycetes bacterium
CGCAAGGTGCGCAGGCAGCGCTCGATCAGCCATGTCGCGACCGGCGGCGTCACCGCGTTGCCGAGCCCGGCGGTGATCTGGCCCTTGTTGCCGAGCAGCACGAAGTCCTCGTCGAAGGCCATCGCCCGGCGCAGCTCGGGGTCGGGCTCGAGCATGCGGAAGCGGACCGAGCAGAGCATCTCGTCGCTGATCGGCTCCTTCGACGGCTCGATCGAGCCGAGCGTGTGGTGCAGGCGTGCCGTCAGCGTCGCGAGCTGCTCGGTCACCGAGATCGGGTCCGACTGCCACTGCTCGACCCACGGGACGACGACGACGCCGGTCGTGTCTCGCGCCGTGATCGTGCCGAGCGCCTCGTCGACCCCGTGCCACGCCGTGTCGGCCGGCCCGCCGTTGAGCTTGGAGAACAGCGCCGTGACGAGCGCTTGATGGGTGCCTCCCGCCGAGAGCGTGCGCACCGGCTCGGCCACATGGACCTGCTCGGCGTGGTCGCCCCGCAGCACCGGGAGGGCCGCGAGACCGAACTCGTTCGTCGCCGTCTGGGCGAACAGCTGCTGAGACCACGGCCGCGCCCGCGTCTGACCAGGACGCTCGAAGGTGTTGCCCGCCGCGGCGAGGACGACGCCCTGGAGGCCGGTCCGAGCGGCCGCCGCCGGGACCTGCCCGCCGGCGGAAGCGGCGGTGCCTTCTGACCGGTCCGGCACCACGATCGCGAGCACCGGCTGCGAACGCCCGCTCGCGCTTCGTGTGCCGAGGGTCTCGGCTCCGCGCGCCGCGCGCCGCCGCCCGTCGATCGCGTTGTTGTTCGCGACCACCGGCACCGTCTCGAGGTAGAGGCGTGAGCCGTCTGCGACCACCGTCGGGAGCGCTTCGCCGAGCGCGTCGGCCCGCGGGCGCCCCGAGCGCAGGGGCACCGTAGCGCCGGTGACTGCGACCGCGGCGTTGCGCTTTCCAGTGAGTGTCGAGAGCGGGTCGCAGATCGCCTTCGAGCGGGCCTCGGGTCCGTGGCAGACAGCGACCTCGCTCGCGCCGACGATGTGGCCGGGGAGGATGACCGGCGGAGCGTGACGGTACTTCTCGATGGCGCGGCGGATGCGCGCCAAGGTGTTCGGCGCCAAGTGCTTGCCCGCAGCGATCCGCTCGCCGAGCGTTGGCCCGAGGTCCGACCAGTCGATGGCCGAGGCCGCCATCCACGACGCGGGGTGCACGACTGCTCCACAGTCCGGGCAGCGGTAGTCGTACTGGTGGAGGTACTTCCCCCACGGCGTGACCGGCCAGGCGGCCGTCGGGCGCTTCCAGGTCTGTACGGCCGCAACGATCTTCCCGCCGCAGCGTTCCGAGGCGCAGTACGCCGTCGGGCGGTGCTCGAGGTCTGGCGCGGTGTTGCCCTTGCGCCAGGCCACGATGTAGACGCGGTCCCGGCTTTGTGGGCAGGGAGCGAAGAACATCGAGTTCAAGTAGCAGAGCTTGAAGCAGTAGCCGAGCTTGTCGAGCTCAGACAGCCACCAGCGGAAGGTCGAGCCGTCCCCCGCCGGCCCCCACTTCGCCACCTCGACGACGTTCTCGACCACGAGCGTCTCCGGGGCGTGTCGGGCCGCGTAGCGCAGCACGGCGCACATCGAGACCCGTGAGCGCTCGGAGCTCGCGTACGCGACCTCCTCTGCGTCCTCGTCACCGAACAGCGACTGCTGTGGGCCGTGGGCGTAGAGCCGCTTCGCGTTCGCAATCGAGTGGTGTGCGCACGACGGCGAGAACCACGCGAAGCGCGCCCTCGGCAGTTCGGCCGGGTCGAGCCAGCGCCCCGCGACGCGCCGCCCCTTGCGGTCAATGACCTGTGGCTCGACCTCGTCGACCAAGTCCGCCTGGAGGTGCTCGACGTCGGGGAAGTTCGCCGCGTGGCACTCGAGCGCGACCGCGTTGTGGTTCGCCGCGGCCACAAGGCGCGCACCCGCGGCCCGGATCCCCTGCGACGTGCCGCCGAAGCCGGAGAAGACGTCGATCGCGTCGACCTCGGCCCCGGTGCGGGCGATGAACGCCACCATTCGCGCGCCTCCTGGCTCGACCTGTCCTGCAACGACGCGGCCCCGGATGCGCTCGGCGCAGTGTCCGCCCGTCCCTGCGCACCCGCCCGCGCCGATCGCGACGGCGGCGGGCTACAGCAACATCCCCGAGTACGCGGCCCTCCGGCCGCCCCGGCTGTGGCCAGGCGTGACGACTGCCTCGCCGGCCGGCTGGCCGAACAGCGGCGCCCGGTGCGGGCCGAGCACCCCGGTCGCCGCCGGCACCCGGCGCCGGCGGCGCTCGTCGGCGATCGCGGCGTCCCGCCAGGCACCAAGCTGTGACCTTCTGACCCCAAAACGCGCCATCGTCGCGGTGACGTCGCCACTTCTGCGCAAGAAGGCGAGGATCTCTGCCACCTCCTCCGGTGTGCGCGGGCCCGGCGCAGGTCCGCGACGAGGCGGCTGCCCCGCATGGTGCGAACCTTCGGCCGGATGAGCACCGTTCACGCCGGGCCCGGCTGTCCCACCGTCACTCGCCGGCGATATCGGCGCCTCGTCGCGACGCCGTCGCGCCCGAGCCGACTCGATCCGCCGCACCGCCGCCTGCTGCTTTCCGGCCGTCCCGGGCCTCGTCGTCGCGGCATCCTCCGCCGAGTGCTGCTCGAACAGCTCGACCACGGCGGCAGCAAGGACGCCGAGGTCGATGCGCACCTCGACTGCGCCCCTCGCCGAGGCCGCCCGCACGATGCCGCCGCGCCCGAGCGCGACGGCGCGCACGGCCATGTCGAGCTCGTTGCACAACGCGCTCGACGAGGTGGCGAAGCTCCGCGAGGACGCCGACGCGCAGCGCCTCGTCCAGGTCGAGCGTGCGCTTCGCGCCCTTCGGGGCGCGCCTCGCCGCCGGCCCGAGCCGCCCGAGCACGGCCCACAGCTCGATCTCCCGGGTCGTCACCGCGAACCGCCGTGCCACGCGTCGAGCCGAACACCGCAGCGTCGCCGGATCCGGGGCGACGACGAGCCGGTAGGAACGCGTGCTCGACGCGTCGAGCACGCCCGTGTCGAGTACTGCCATGCGACCTCCTTTGACTGGCCCACCGCCGGGCCTGTCGCGTCAGCGGCCCGCGCCCTCCCCCCAGTCCTGGCCGAGCCGCCCGGCGCGCTCAGCCCCGCGGGCCGCTGACCTCGATCACGAGCGAGTCGGCCTCGGCCACCTGACCCGGTGTCGCGCTGATGAGCTCGCAGTCCGTGACCCCCGGCCGAATCGGGGTCCCCGCGATGGTGATCTCGGTCCCGTGCGCGTGGAACGACAGCCCCGCGACGGTGCCTTTTGCCGACCAGCGCGTGCCCGCAGGGGAGGGTCCGTAGGTCGAGTTGAACGTCTCGCCCACCGAGAGGTCATAGACGTCCGGGTCCCCCGGCGCCGGACGCGGAAGCACCTCGACGACCTGGCCCGCGTAGGCGACGCCGAGGGCGCTCTCGGCGACGAGGACGTCGCCGTAGGACCCGACGCTCCCGGCCTTGGCCACGCCGGAGACAGCGAGCGCACTCGGGCCCCAGGCCTGCTCGCTGATGCCCGCGGGCAGCGGGCCGAGCTCGCTCAGCACCCCGCCGGGATAGCCGGCGGCCGCGGGCTCGTTGAACAGGTACTCGCCGACGCCGACGCGCACGACCGGCGCCGCCTCGACCTCGGGCGGGCCGAGCATGCCGCCGAAGCGACGCAACAGCACCGCCGTCGGCACCCCGCTCGGCCCGTGGCCGGCGTCGAGGAAGCTCGAGGGCACGACGGCCGTGACGTCGATCACCGACCGCTCCCACCACCCCCAGCTCGCCTGCTGCATGCCGCCCCAGGTCGAAAGGATCGGCCCCTCCGGCCCGTAGCCGAGGACCGCGACCTCGTGTGTGCCGTCGCGATGCGAGACGTCCCCGGCGGTCCAGATCCTCGCCCAGGGGTTCGGGGGGACGTAGACCGCGGCGAGCACCCCGCCGAGCTCGTCGGTCG
>JAJZZB010000232.1 GCA_021797795.1 Actinomycetes bacterium
GCTGGCCCACCGACACCCCCGGTCGGGTGTGGGCGCCCCTGGCCAACTTCCGCACCCTCGCTCTACCCGCGCAGGCCAGCGCTGACCTCCCAGCGCTGGCAGACCGTCACCATGGGCATGGAGGCCGCCAGCTCCTCGCCGACTGGTCGACCGGGGCCGACAACACGCTCGACTTCGCCCGCGCCGCCCTTTTCGACGGTCACGGCGAGCACGACCGGGGCGTCGACGGCGCTCATCTGCTCGCACTCGAAGTGGAGCTGGAGGCGCTCGGTGTTGTCGGCACCGGGGAGATAGATGAAGGTGTCGCCGTTGACGACGAGACCGGCGCTTCTGGCGCCGAGCGCCCCGATCTCTCCGCATGAAGGCTGGCTCGCGATCGTCGCCGGCGCAACCGCCGAGGCCTCGGCACGAGGGGCTCCGAAGGCGGGTGGCGCGGCGATGAGCGCGGCGATGAGCGCTGGGGTCGCGAGTAACAGGCGTGCCCCGACACGCCGCGAAGCGCGGCGAACACGACCGCCGCCGGCGCCCACGTCGCGGGTGGCCGCCATCACAGATAACCGCCGATCCGCCGCAGCGTCGGCCCGTCGCTCCGGGTTCCGAGCACGCGACGCACCAACGCCGCGTCGATGACGACGATGTCCTCCCCATCGTCAAAGCGCCGCATCGCGGCGGGCAGCAGCATTCGAAGCGCCGCCTCGAGCGGGCGGACACCGCCAGGGGTCGTCATCGAGGCGATCAGCATCGCCAGCGCGTCGTCCTCGATCAGAAGCTGGTGCTCATCGAGGGCGAGCTCTTGACAGAGCCGCGGGAGGAGCCTTTGGTGGCCGATCGCCAGCAACTCCTCGCTCGAATAGGCGGGCACGAAGATCGTCCGCATCCGGTCGAGCAGCGGGGCCGAGACGCGGGTCGTGTCGTTGGCGGTGGCGAGGAAGACGCAGCCGCTGAGATCGAACGGCAGCCCCAAGAACGCGTTGAACAGCCCCTCGTCGGCACCATCGAGGAGGCCCAGCAACACGTCCTCCGCGCGGCCGTTGCGGGTGCTCGTGGCGAGCTTGTCGATCTCGTCGAGCAGCAGCACCGGGTCGTTCACGCCGAGCGAGTCGAGGGCGCGGATGATCAGCCCCGGGGAGGAATCCGAGTACTGCTCGGAGGACCCGCCGAGGTCGATGGCGCTCGAGCCGGCGAGCTTGACCTTGGCGAGCGGACGGCCGAGGGCGGCGGCGAAGGCCTGGGCGACGGTGGTCTTGCCGACCCCAGGCGGCCCGGCGAGCAAGAGCGCCGGCGGGCGGAGCGACGCTCCTCGGGAGGCGGCGAAGTCGATCAGCTCGGCGAGGCCGACCAGTTCCTCCTTCAGGGCCTCGCCGCCAACGTGCTCCTCATCGAGGATCCGACGGGCGTCATCGACGTCGAATCGCCCGACGGCGCTGCGGTTCCAGGGAAGGCGCGCCGCCAGGCGAAGCACGCGCACCGCGGCCTCGGTGTGCGTGGCGACGAGCTGGTCGATCCGGCGGACGGCGACCCATCTCGTCTCGCCCGGCAGGGCGGCGAGCGCTTCGATCTTCAACCGGTTGGCGAGTCGTCGAAGCTCGCTCTCGAAGCGCATCTTCGGGTCCTCGGCCGGCTGGCCGCCGTCCTCGGGAGGGTCGCTGAGGTCCACCGCGAAGAGCTGCAGTTGGAGCGTCTCGGCCGAACCGGCGCCCTGGCAGCCGTCCTCGGCTCCAGGGCGCGCGTCACCACTACCGTGGGTCACGGTCGGTACCTCCTGTACAGGTATCGGCTCGGCCTCGGGGGTGTTCTCAGCACCCTCGGGCCGCGGACCCTCAGGACTCGGCTCCACGGTCAGAGGACCAACGGATGCCATACCGAGGCCGCCCCGTACTACAGTTGTCGGTACAAGGAGGCGCGATGACGACGGTAGGGATCCGTGAGCTGGCGAATCGGGCGAGCGCGGTCGTCGACGAGGTGAGTCGAACCGGTCGACCGGCGCTCGTGACGAAGAACGGCCGCCCGGTCGCGGTGCTCGCCGCGATCGACGAGGAGGAGCTGTTGGACCACGTGCTCGCGAACGCGCCGGAGTACGTCCGCTCAATGCACAGCGCGCAACGCGTGATTTCTCGCGGGACACGTGGGCGACCGCTCGACGAGGTGCTCGACGAGTTCGAGGCCGGGGCGTAGCACGGCGCGCAGGGCCACGGTTACCCGGCGAGGCGAGCGTGACCTTCGACGGGTGGCGGCGAGCGAACGAAAGGCGATCGCTGACGGGCTCCGAGCGCTGGCGCGCGGTGACGCGAACCTCGACGTGAAGCCCCTCGCTGGACATCCCGGCTGGTATCGATTGCGGATCGGCAGCTGGCGAGCGCTCTACTTCAGCGATGCCGACGGCATCGTTATCGACCGGATCGTCAATCGTCGCGATTTGGAGCGAGCAGTCGACACCCTGTCCTGACGGAAGTGTGTGCCGCTGCGCCGCCTATCTTCCGGTGCCCACATCATCAGCGAACCTATGCGGAAACACTGCGAGCGGCACCAGACGCCGAGCTTGGACGTCCCGTCTTTTGACAACACCGTGGATCCGCCGCGGCACTACGGGTTCTCGCTCGGTCGCCCGGGAGCGAACAGCACATCCGTGGCGCGCTTCAGAAGTTGGCGGAACACCTCCTCCCGATAGCCGACGAGGAACGCCACGAGATCGAAGGCTGCCCTCCCAGCCGCCGTGCCAGCGCTTACGGTGGTGCCGGTCGCGCGGATGACGACGATGAAGATCAGAAAACCGACGCTGCCGACGACCGCACCGAGAAAGGGCCGGGCGATATGCCAGAGCTCGTAGCTTCCGTCCCAGCGACGAGCGTTGCGGAAGATCCCGGTAAAGCTGATAGTCACACCGCCCAAGGCTCCCCACCAGGGGACGCCGAGCGGGACCAGTCCTGCGGGATCGGGAAGGAAGCGGTGGAGCGCTGGCTGGTGGAGGTAGGCGAGACCGAGCGCGACGAGCGCGGCCAAGTAGGCGAGCTGCAGAGCGAACAGCCACGCTGGCGGCCGCGTCGGCGATCGGCCTTGATCGCGTTCTGCGACCACGGCGCCATCGGACGACGCTCCAGCGGGCGGTGGTTCCTCGTCGCGGCGTGACGTGCTAGCGCCGGGGTGCCGGGGCTCAGATGTCAGTGGGTTCTCCCCACACCTCAGACAGCGAGCGCAACAGGCCCGGTGGCAGGTGCTGGGCCCAAACCTGCGCGAGCCGGAACGGATCGACGTCGAGGCGCTTGAAGACCATCAGGCACCCCGGTTGGGAGAGAAGGGGGTTTCGATCGTCTCCGGCGTAGTCGGCGACGATCTCCTCCAGCTTTGCACGGTTCGCATCGACGAACTCATCCAAAGTGATGTCGTAGGCAGCAGATTCGTCCGGCGCGAACAGCGGTACCAGTGCGCCCACGACCCGCCGCGACAGCTCTGTATCGGTCGGATGGGCGGCAAGCGTGTAGTAGTGGCGTTCCAATGCCTCGAGCATGCGAGCCTCCTCGTAACCGGGGAGGTCGAGAATCCTCTCCCGGCCGCGTGCGACCTCCCCATCGAACATCTCCAAGAGCGCCATCAGACGGTAGATCGAGCGCGTGACATCGCCCGGAGCCTCCTGGGACGGCTTGTAGAGCAGCTCGTGGGACACCGTTGCCCAGAGGTTCTGTGCCCGGGTGTGGATCTGGATCTCACACAACCGAACTTCGTCGCCGGCCAGAGCGTCCGTCCGAGGAAGCGACACCTCGAAGTGCACGCCGAGATAACTGAGCGTCTCGGGACAAAGGCTGCTTCGCTTGTCCTCGTGATGGTGGACCGCGAACAGTTGGCGAACAAGGGTTTCGACCTCGTTCACCTGAGACTCGTAAACCGTGACCACCCGTACGCCCGCCTTGTCGTGAATGTCCTCCCACGGCGTCGCATAGTCCTTGCGCAAGGCCTTCTTCAACAGGCTTGCGATCTCCTTGGCGCGTCCCTCGACG
>JAJZZB010000233.1 GCA_021797795.1 Actinomycetes bacterium
AGCCCGCGGGTGGTCCGAGCGACCCGACGCGCCAGATGCCGCCGAGCCCCCTGTTGGCACCGCCGACGACGAAACGGCCGACGACGAGGCCAACGAGGTCGAGTTCGGGCCGCTCAGCAGCGAGCACCCGGGGCATGGGGCGGCTGCGGGTCCGACGAAGGTGGGGGAGACCGGACCGATGGCCGATGCAGTGGCATCGACTGTCGTCACCTGCCCGCTCGTCCCTCGATGGGTTGTAGTCGCTCCGGCGCTGCCGAGGCCGCTCACCACAACGGTGGCAAGTGACAACGCCAAAGCTGCAAAGAGGAGAAGCGGTTTGCTGCGTCGCATGTCACTCCTTCCTGACGGGCACGAGGCCACGGTCGGCTGGGCGATATCGTCGCAGCGGGGCCTGGGATCGCACCCGCGAACTGGGGCTGTTGTGAGCTACGGGTAGCTCTGCCTGAACCCCCGAGAGGGCGAGTCGACTGTACCGACAGGCCGTCGACACTTCAAGAAAATTCTCCTTGTATTTCGCGGGCTCTTCGACTATGCCTACCTCGAGGGTGGGAAGTCCCGAGTAGGTGAGTCGCGGCCTTGCGGGACCGTTGCGACTCTGTTCTGTCGGCCAGCAAAGGTGGCATAGACGGTGCCACCGGGTCCTCGCGTGGCTCTATGCATTCGGCAACGGAAGGATGCACCGGGGCAAAGGAGGAGCCCTTCGGGCGGCCGCATGACGTGATGGACCGAGAGGCGCCGGATCGGGCGTGTCACCTCGCATGCTTCGGAGGGTGTCACCGGATCCGCACGTGACTGGGTCCACAGCCGACAGGATCATCTGGTGGCGGCGGGACGAGCCGGCCGTGAGACGGCCGCCTGGCGCTCGGAGCTTCACCTCGCTCTGGTTCCGGCTGCCCCTTCAGGGCCGCACCCGTCGCGTCAGCGGTCCTGGGAGGTCCCTCCTGCTCGATCCGGAACGTGGCACTGCTCCCCGGCGGCCCGCCTTCGATGAGGAGGGCGCGGACGCCTGCTCGCCCCGGCCCAGCTCGCTCGAGAGCTCGTCGTGGGGCGCCGACATCGCTGCGAAACTCAAGGCACGCGGCGAGGACCTGGCGGCGGGTGCCGATGGCCCGGCTCGGGTCCCCCCGGCACGCCAGCCCGCACGCGCATCTGGCAGGTGCTCGCTCACGAGCGCCCCGGCTGTCAACAGCCTCCCGGGGCGCGCACGGCCGACGCGTGGCTGCGTAGTTTTCCAGCGTGCGGGCGAGAGGACTCGAACCTCCACCCCCGAAGGGACCGGGACCTAAACCCGGCGCGTCTGCCAGTTCCGCCACGCCCGCAGCGACGAGGCTCGACGAAGCGTACATGGGGTCAGCGGGTCCGGCCGTGACCAATTCGTCCGGTAGCCTCGAGTGTCCCGCGGTGAGCGACCCCGGCGCCCGGCCTGAGAAGACGAGGAGGACGGAATCACGATGACGCCCAACCCCAACGAGATCCTGGTGGCGCAGGGCGGTCTTGCGGACGCCTCGGCGGACGTCTTCAAGCAGCTCTTGAAGGAGAGGATCGTCTTCCTCGGCACCCAGGTCGACCAGACCTCGGCAAACCTCATCTGCGCCCAGCTGCTCCTGCTCGAGGCGGAGGACCCTGACCGCGACGTCTTCCTCTACATCAACTCCCCCGGGGGGTCGGTGACCGACGGTCTCGCCATCTACGACACGATGCAGTTCGTCCGCTGCGATGTCTCGACGATCTGCCTCGGTCTCGCCGCCTCCATGGGGCAGTTCCTCCTCTGCGCCGGCGCGCCCGGGAAGCGGTTCGCCCTTCCCCACAGCCGCATCCTCATGCACCAGCCCTCGGGCCAGATGCAGGGGCAGGCAGCCGACATCGCCATCCAGGCCGAGCAGATCGTCTACCTGAAGCGCATGATGGCCGAGCGGATCGCCTTCCACACCGGCCAGCCCGTCGAGCGCATCGAGGCCGACTCCGACCGTGACCGCTGGTTCACCGCCGAGGAGGCGAGGGAGTACGGCTTCATCGACCGCGTGATCGACCGCTCCTCGTTGAAGGCGGTTTCCTGACCCACTCCGTCGTCGTCGTCTCGTACCGTCCAGCCGACCGTCTCAGCCGGTGCCTCGAGTCGCTGAAAGGGCAGCTCGAGGGCAAGGTCGAGGTCGTTGTCGTGGACAACGGCTCGCCCGGTGAAGCCGCCAGCCGCATAGCCCGACGCTACGGCGCCCGGGTCGTACGTCTCGGGGAGAACCTCGGTTTCGCGGCAGGCGCGAACGCCGGTGTCCGGCAGGCAACCGGCGACGTCGTCGCCTTTCTGAACGACGACGCCGTGGCCGGCGACGGCTGGCTGGCGTCGGCGGCGAGAGCCCTCGAGGACCCGACGGTCGCCGCTGTCGGGCCGAAGCTCGTCTTCACGGGCCGCTACCTCGAGATCCATCTCGATGACGAGACGTGGTGGGCCCCGGGCGACCCCCGGCCTCTCGGGCGCCAGCTCGTCTCGGTCTCGCTCTCAGGGCGCGACGTGCTTGCCTACCTCGTGGGGCGAGGGATCCACCGCCTCGAGACGCCGCCGGCGGTGGGTCCGTACCGCCGGACGGACAGGTCGGCGGGCGGGCTCCCGAGGAGGTGGCGCTGGGCCGCCGGTGGGGGAGAGCCCTTCTACGTCCCGCTGCCACCGGGAAACCAGCCGGTCGAGCTGACGGTGAACGGCGAGCCGGTCCGCCCGAGGCGCGTGGTCGACCTGATCGACAGCATCGGCAGCTACCTGAGCGAAGACGGCCGCGTCGGCGACATCGCTGCCGACGTGTCCGACGAGCCGGAGTTCGACACCTGGGAGGAGCGCTTTGCCATATCCCGGGCGGCGTTCGTCACGACGAGCGAGGTGCTCGCCAGGGTCGGACGCTTCGAGCCGCGCTACTTCGCCTCCTACGAGGACGCCGACTGGTGCTGGCGGGCGCAGCTCCGGGGCTATCGCGTGCTGTTCGACCCGACGGTGACGGTGCGCCACGAGCGCGGCACGACGAGCAGCGGGGTCCTCTCGCGCCGTGCCAACTTCCTCTCGGAGCGGAACCGCCTCCTCACGCTGCTGCGGAACGGGCCGAGCGAGGTCGCGCTGAGGGAGACCTGGCGCAAGCGGCGGGGAGGAGGCGACGACGGAGTGGCCGAGGCGATACCGCGCTTCCTCCCGCGGGTGCTCGCCGAGCGGACCATGCTGAGGCGGTCGTGGGTCCTCGGCCCGCACGAGGTGGCAGACCGCTGGGCGGGCGTCGACGTGCCGCCCGGAGACGGCTGATCAGGGCTCAGGGGGTCGCGATGGCGGTGATGGGGTCGCTGCCGACCTTGCCCGCGGCGGAGCCGAACCAGGGCACCTTGCCGAACTGGAAGACGTTCCCCTTGCTGCTCGCCAGGTAGTAGCCACGGTCGTTGGAGGCGACGGCGATCCCGACCATCGGGGTGCCGAACTTGCCGCCCAGCTTCGGTGCGGAGCCGATGTTGAACACGGCGCCGCTCGCCGTCACGAGCCAGTACCCGCTCCCGGTGTGGAGCGCCGCCATGGCGACGATGGGGGAGGCGTGACCCGACAGCTGGCTCCCGAGCGCCGGGGCGCCACCGAAGTCGTAGACGCGGCCCGAGCTGGTGGCGATCCAGTAGCCGCCCGTGGCGTCGTCGACGGCGATGGCGGTCGGTGCTCCGCTCGCCGTGTACTTGCCCACCGAGCCGGCGTAGCGGGCGTCACCGAAGGCGTAGACCGATCCGTCCCCGCCGAGGAGGTAGTAGCCCTTGCCGTCGGGCGTGGCGGCGATGCCGACCACAGGAGCGCCAGGGGCCGCGTCGGCGGTCCCGCCCTGCCAGCTGTCGCCTCTCAGGTCGCCGTAGTTGTGTGCATCGCCGAAGGCGTAGACGGCACCGTCCTTGAGGGCGATCCAGTAGCCCCCGCCGTCGGGGGTGGCGGCGATCCCGGCGACGTCCTTCGGGAGCAGCTCGG
>JAJZZB010000048.1 GCA_021797795.1 Actinomycetes bacterium
GTCACCGGCGTAGGCGACGGCGGGCCGGTCTGGTGCGGCCACCTTGGCCCCGATCATGGTGGGAAGCGAATAGCCGCAGTTGCCGAAGCTCATGGGGGCGAACAGGCTCCGGGGTCGCTCGAAGCGCAGGTAGCTGTGGGCCACCGAGTTGATGTTGCCGATGTCGGTCGACACCATGGCCTCCGTTGGCAGGGCACGCTCGAGCTCGCGCAGAACCTGGCGGGGGTGAAGCCAGTTGCCCTCCTCGGACTCTGCTTCGGCGATCATGTCGAGGCTGTAGGGATCCTTCTCGTGGGTCCACTCCTCGAGCTCGGCCTCCCATGCCGCCTTCTCGTCCGCGATGGTCGCCGCGCGCTGCTGGCGGGTGGCGTCACAGGCCAGCTCCACGCCCCCCAACCGCTCGGTGAGGGCGGCGGCCGCCTGCCCGGCGTCGCCGCAGATCCCCACGGTGACCTTCTTCACCAGCCCGAGCGCCTTCGGGTCGGCGTCGATCTGGATGATCCGAGCCTTCGTCGGCCAGTACTCGAGGCCGTGCTGTGGCAGCGTGCCGAAGGGACCGAGCCGGGTGCCGAGGGCGATGACCACGTCGGCCGCCAGTGCTTCCACTGAAGAAGGCTGGTGGTGGCGTACTCGCCGCGTGGTCTTCATCGTGACGATGGCCACGAGAACCAACCCGACGATCGCCACGGTCCAGCTCCCGGTGCCCGCGATGTCTGCCAGGAGCATGGCGGCGCCGACCATCATCACGGGAGCGGCCAACCAGTGGAGCCACCTCGTCGATCCCTCCTCGGCCGATGACGCCGTGTCCCGCTGCTCTCCCACGAGGACGTCGCAGCGTGCCCAAAGGCCAGGGCCCGTGTGCCCCCTGAGCGGGTGCGTCCCGGTCTCGGCATCGGTCGCGGCTGTCCACGTGCGCGCCGCTGGCTGCCGGGGGCGCGCTAGGACGGCGCGGCTACCGTGCGGCCATGTACGCCGCTGAGCACGCCCTGCGCACGCCCGATCGCCCGGCGGTGGTGATGGCTGGCAGCGGCGAGGTGCTCACCTACGGCGACTTCGAGGCCCGGGCGAACCAGGTCGCCCACCTCCTGCGCCACGCCGGGCTGGGCCGCGGCGACCATGTCGCCATCTTCATGGAGAACGAGCCTGCCATGCTGCTCGCCGAGGCGGGCGCCGAGCGCAGCGGGCTCTACTACACCTGCGTCAACTCGCACCTGTCGCCCGACGAGGTCGCCTACGTCGTCGACGACTGCGAGGCCCGTATGGTCTTCGCGGGCGGCTCGCTCGCCGAGGTGGCCGCCGGCCTGCCGGGACGCTGTCCCGGGGTGGAGCGCTTCGTGATCTCCGGCTCGGCGGCTCCAGCCGGCTACGAGCGGTGGTCGGACGCCGTGGCGGGCATGGCCTGTGACCCGATCGAGGACGAGTCGATGGGGGCGGCCATGCTCTACTCCTCGGGGACGACGGGGCGCCCGAAGGGGATCTGGCGCCCTCTCCCCGAGGCCGCCCCCGGCGACCGGCTCCTCGCCCACGAGGGGCTGAAGGCGATCTGGCGGCTCAGCGAGGAGATGGTCTACCTCTCCCCCGCCCCCCTCTACCACTCGGCTCCGCAGGCCAACGTGGCCCTCGCCCTCCGCCTCGGGGCGACGGTCTTTGTGATGGAGCGCTTCGAGCCCCGGGCGTTCCTCGAGCTCGTGGCGGCACACCGGGTGACCCACACCCAGATGGTGCCGACGATGTTCGCCCGCCTGCTCCGCCTGCCCGAGGAGGTCCGCCGCCTTGCCGACGTCTCCTCTCTCGAGGTCGTCATCCATGCGGCGGCGCCCTGCCCGGTGCCGGTGAAGCAGCAGATGATCGAGTGGTTCGGGCCGATCCTGCTCGAGTACTACGCCGCCACGGAGGCGAACGGCTTCACTCTCTGCGACTCGACGGAGTGGCTTGCGCACCGCGGCAGCGTCGGCCGGGCCGTCGTCGGCGAGGTGCTCGTCCTCGACGACGAGGGACGGCCGTGTCCGAGGGGGGTGCCGGGCACCGTCTGGTTCAAGGGGGCCACGAACTTCGAGTACTTCCGCGACCCCGACAAGACGGCGGAGTCGCGCAACGCCGTGGGCGACACGAGCACGGTCGGCGACGTCGGCTACCTCGACGAGGAGGGCTACCTGTACCTCACCGACAGGGCGTCCCACATGATCATCTCGGGCGGGGTGAACATCTACCCCCAGGAGACCGAGAACCTCCTCGCATCGCACCCGAAGGTCCTCGACGTCGCCGTCATCGGCGTGCCCGACGACGACCTCGGCGAGGCCGTGAAGGCGGTCGTCCAACTCGTCGAGGGCGAGGAGGGCGACGAGGCGCTAAAGGCCGAGCTCGTCGAGTACTGCCGGGGGCGCCTCGCCCACTTCAAGTGCCCCCGCTCGGTCGACTTCGTCGACGAGCTGCCGCGCTCTCCGGCGGGGAAGCTCTACAAGCGGCTGCTGCGCGAGCGCTACTTCGAGGGGCACGCCACCCGCCTGCTGTGAGCCGTGGCGGGGGGCCGACGGCGCGGTTACCGTTCGCGTCGTGCCCGCCACCCGTCCCTACCTCCGCTTTCCCTCTCTCAGGGGCGAGAGCGTCTGCTTCGTCGCCGACGACGACCTCTTCCTCGCCCGGCTCGGCGACACCGTAGCCCGGCGCCTCACGGCCGACCACGCCCCCGCCCGCCACCCGAAGCTCTCCCCCGACGGCTCCCTCGTCGCCTACACGAGCCGGCGTGACGGCGTGGCGGAGGTCTTCGTCGTGGCGACCGACGGGAGCGACCAGCGCCGCCTCACCTACCTGGGCGATCCCAGCACCACCACGATCGGCTGGACCGACGACGGGCGGGTGCTCGTCGTCTCGGCCGCCGGCCAGCCGTTCCGCAGCCGGACCTTCGCATACGCCGTCTCGCTCACGGGCGAGCGGGAGCGGCTCGGCTACGGGCCGGTGACGGCGATCGACCACGGCCCCGGCGGGGCCGTCGTCCTCGGCGTGAACCAGAACCTCCACCGGGGCGCCGCCTGGAAGCGCTACCGCGGCGGCACGGCCGCCGCCCTCTGGCTCGACCGGGAGGGCACAGGGCACTTCGAGCGCTTCCTCACCGGGCTCGGCGGCCAGCTCGAGGACCCCTGTTTCGTCGGCGACCGGATCGCCTTCCTCTCGGACCACGAGGGCGTCGCCAACCTCTACTCGGTCGAGGCCGACGCCTCGGGACTCCGCCGCCACAGCGACCAGGCGGAGTTCTACGCCCGGGCCGCCTCGAGCGACGGCACCCGCGTGGTCTACCAGTGCGCCGGCGACCTCTTCCTCGTCGGCGAGCTCACCGCCGACTCGCTCCCCGAGCGTCTCGAGGTCTCGCTCGAGGCACCGAGGCGCGGCCGCCAGCGCGAGGTCCTGCCCGCCGGCGAGCATCTCGGCGGCTTCTCGCCCGACCACGACGGCCGGGCGAGCGCGGTCGAGGTCCGGGGCGCCGTCCACTGGCTGACTCACCGCAAGGGGCCGGCCCGCCGGCTCGGCGGCGGGCACGGCGTCCGCCTCCGGCTCCCCCGGGTCGCCGGGTCGGGCGAGTCGGCCCGTGTGGTCGCCGTCACCGACGCCGGGGGGGACGACGCCCTCGAGGTGGTGGCAGCCGCCGGGCCTGTCGAGGGGGACGGGCGGCGCATCGGCGCCGGCCAGCTCGGCAGGGTGCTCGAGCTCGCCTGCTCGCCCGACGGCCGTCGGGCGGCCGTCGCCACCCACGACGGGCGGGTCGTGCTCGTCGACCTCGACGAAGCCAGCCTCGCCACGCTCGACAGCTCCGGGGACGGGGACGCGAGCGGGCTCGCCTTCTCCCCGGACTCCCGCCTGCTCGCCTGGTCGCACGCCGGCCCCAGCCGCCTCCGCCAGATCAAGCTGGCGGTGCTCGGCGGCGAGGTCGTCGAGGCGAGCCCGCTCCGCTTTGTCGACACGAGCCCCGCCTTCAGCGCCGACGGGCGGTTCCTCGCCTTCCTCTCGCTGCGCACCTTCGACCCGGTCTACGACGCCCACATCTTCGACATGTCGTTCACGTCCGCCGCTCGTCCCTACCTCGTGCCCCTCGATGACGCCACGCCGTCGCCCTTCGACGCCGAGGTGGCCGGGCGTCCCCGTCGTGCGCCCGAAGCGCCCTCGGGTGGGGAAGGCGAGGCGCCCGCCACCAACCTCGTCATCGACGGGCTCGCCGAGCGCGTCGTCCCCTTCCCGGTGGCGGCTGGGCGCTGCTCGCGGCTCTCAGCTGTCTCGGGGGGGTTCACCTGGCTCGCCGAGCCGCTCCTCGGCGAGCTCGGCGAGGAGCGCTCGGGGCTCGGGGCCGAGGCGGCCCGCCCGCGCCTCGTCCGCTTCGACCTCGAAAAGGGCCGCGAGGCCGTCCTCGCCGATGCCCTCGACGGCTATGCCGTCTCGGGTGACGGCAGGACCGTCGTGCTCCGGGACCGGGCGTCGCTGCGTGCCGTCCCGGCCGACCACAAGGTGCAGCCGGTCCCCGGCGAGGAGCCCGACCCGGCCGAGCTCGTCGAGATCGACCTCTCGCGCCTGCGGGTCGAGGTGGACCCGCCCGCCGAGTGGACGCAGATGTACGACGAGGCGGCGCGGCTGATGCGCGACCACTTCTTTGCGCCCGACATGGCCGGCGTCGACTGGGACGGGGCGGTCGCCCGCTACCGCCCGCTGCTCGAGAGGATCGCCACCCGCGACGACCTCTCGGAGCTGCTCTGGGAGGTCCAGGGCGAGCTCGGTGCCTCGCACGCCTACGAGATGCCCCCCGAGCGCCAGGTCGAGTCCGAGCGCCGGCTCGGTCTGCTCGGGGCCGACCTCGAGCCGGACGGGGACGGGCGGGTGCGCGTCGCCCGCATCCTGCCGAGCGAGTCGTCGGTGCTCGCCGCCCGCTCGCCGCTGCTCGCCCCCGGCGTCGCCATCCACCCCGGTGACGTCATCGTGGCGGTCGACGGCGAGCCCGTCGAGGGCGGCTTCGGACCGCACGCCCTGCTCGTCGGCGCCGCCGGCAAGCCGGTCGAGCTGACGGTCGAGGACGGCGCCACCGGCGAGCGCCGCCAGGTCGTCGTCGAGCCGCTCGCCGACGAGCGTCCCCTCCGCTACCAGGACTGGGTCGCCGGCCGCCGCCGGGCGGTGCACGCCGCCAGCGACGGGCGGGTGGGCTACCTCCACGTGCCCGACATGATGGCCAACGGCTGGGCCGAGCTCCACCGGGACCTCCGGGTGGAGGTGGCCCGCGACGGGCTCGTCGTCGACGTCCGCGACAACGGGGGCGGCCACCTCTCCCAGCTGGTCCTCGAGAAGCTGGCCCGTACGGTCACCGGGTGGGCGCTCCCCCGCCACCTGGCGCCCCACACCTATCCAGAGGAGAGCCCCCGCGGCCCGATGGTTCTGGTCGTCAACGAGCAGGCCGGCTCGGACGGCGACATCGTCACGATCGGCTTCAAGCAGCGCCGGCTCGGCCCTGTCGTCGGGATGCGGACCTGGGGCGGGGTCATCGGGATCGACGGCCGCTACCAGCTCGTGGACGGGACCACCGTCACCCAGCCTCGCTACCCCTACTGGTTCTACGGGCCGGGATGGGGCGTCGAGAACCACGGCGTCGACCCCGACGTCGAGGTCCCGCTCTCGCCCGAGGACTGGGGAGCCGGGCGAGACCCGCAGCTCGAGCGGGCGGTGGAGCTCGTCCTCGAGGCGCTCGAGTCCCATCCCGCGGCCCGTCCGCCGGAGCTCTCGTCGAGGCCGTCCCGCACCCCCCCACCGCTCCCGCCGCGGCCCTGAGCGGCCGGAGCGGCGGCGCAGCGCGACCCGAGCGCGGCTAGGCCGGGGTCCCCGGACCCGTGAGGTGGCCTTCGAGGAACCGGAGGGCCCGGGGGTAGGCCTCGAGGCGGTTCTTCAGCTTGGCCAGACCGTGCCCCTCGTCGGGATAGACGAGCAGCTCGCAGTCGACGCCCCGGCGCTCGAGGGAGGCGACGAGCTGGCGGGCCTCGCTGACCGGCACGCGGGGGTCGTTCTCGCCGTGGATGACGAACAGCGGCGCCACGATGTCCTCCACCCGCCGCAGCGGCGAGGCCTGCTCGAGGAAGTCCCGGTCCTCGGACAGCGAGCCGTACTCCCGCTCGCGATGGGCGCGGCGGTAGTCCGAGGTGTTCTCGAGGAACGTGACGAGGTTCGAGATTCCGACGACGTCGACGCCGGCCGCCCACAGCCCGGGCTGGAAGGCGACCCCGGCGAGCACCATGTAGCCGCCGTAGGAGCCGCCGTACAGGGCTGCCCGGCCGGGATCGAGGCCGGCTCCCTCGAGCCAGCCGTGGATGGCCGCCAGGTCGCCGACCGAGTCGAGGCGCCTGCGGGTGTCGTCGAGGCCGGCATAGCGCTTTCCGTACCCGGTCGAGCCCCTGACGTTCGGGACGACGACGGCGAGGCCCGCCGCGAGAAAGCCCTGGACGAGCGGGTTGAACGACAGGACGGACTGGCTCTCGGGGCCGCCGTGGATGACGAGGACGACAGGCGGCGGCCCGTCGTGACCGGCCGGGCGGTAGCAGAACAGCGGGACTGCCTCGCCGTCGAAGCTCGTCACCGACTCCGTGCTCGGCTCGACGAGCCCGTCGGACTCGGCGTCCGGCCCCGGGCTCGTCGTCAGCCGGCGGGCGGCGCCCGATGAGCGGTCGTAGCGCCAGACGTCACCGGGGACGAGGGGTGAGGAGAAGGTCCAGGTGACGTGCGAGCCGTCGGGGGCGACGAGGGGCGCCGGGGTGACGAGCGAGAAGGAGATGACGCCCCGGCCGGGGAGCGGCACCTCCTCGGGGTGGGCGAGGGCGACCTCGCTGCCGTCGACCACCACCGAGTAGAGCTCCGCCCGGCAGGCGCCCTCCTCGTTGGCCACGACGAGCAGGGTCGAGCCGTCCCTGCTCCCGATGCAGTCGAGCTCGTAGTCCCCCTCGAGCAGGGTGCGCTGCTCGCCCGTCTCGAGGTCGCACGCCACGAGAGCGGCGAGGTCCCGCCCGACGTCGGAGCTCGCCACGAAACGGTGCTCGCCGACGAAGGCGGGCCCGCCCACCCGGGCGGCCTCCTCAGGGTGGCTGAGCGGCCGGAGCAGCTCGCCGCCGGGGAGGTCGAGCAGGCAGAGGTCGGCATCGAGCGGGCGTGCGCCGGGGAGGAGGAAGGAGAGATAGCGCCCCGAGGGGGAGTAGCCGGTCGCCTCCTGCGGCCAGCCACCCCCGTCGTAGACGAGGGTCGTCTCGCCGTCTTGAAGCGAGAGGAGGTAGACGTCGAAGTCCACCCCGTTGCGGCGGTTCGAGCAGAAGGCGATCTGGTGCCCGTCAGGGTGGACGCCGAGGAGGTGGTGCACATAGCCGCGCTCGGAGGTGAGGGGCACCATGGCACCGGGGTCGGCCACCGGGCAGCGGTCGAGATCCAAGAGGTAGAGCTGGTAGCGCTCGTCGCCGCCCGCGTCCATCTGCACGACCACCTGGCGGGAGCCGGGCACGTAGCGGCCGGTGACAGGCTCGGAGAAGTCGGTGAGCGGCGCCAGGGCGTCATCGTCGAGCTCGTAGAGCTGGAAGGTGCCCGTCAGGTCGGAGGCGACGAGCAGGCGGTCCGCCGCCTCGTCGAGGGCTCGTGCCGCCCGGCTCTCGAGGAGCTGTCGTAGGTCCATGGGCTCACCGTAGTGAGCCGGAGAGGGGCGGGACGCCCCGCCCGGGCTAGCCTCGCACCATGGGAGCCACGGGTGGGGACCGGGCCGGCCCCGGCGGTCTCGCCGTCCGCCGGCTCGAGCCGACCGAGTGGGAGACGCTTCGTGACCTCCGGCTCCGGGCCCTCGCCGACAGCCCGGCTGCCTTCGCCTCCAGCCTCGAGCGCGAGCTCGGCTTCGACGAGGCGACGTGGCGTTCCCGCATGGAGACGAGCGTCCAGCTCGTTGCGCTCGACGGCGGCGTCCCGGTCGGGCTGGTGAGCGTCTTCCGGCCACCCGGGCAAGAGCCGGACCTCGTCTCGATGTGGGTGGCGCCGGCCGCACGCCGGCGGGGAGCCGGGGCGCTCCTCGTGCGGGCCGCTGCGAGAGAGGCGGCCGCCCTCGGGGCGGGCGGCCTGCGGCTGTGCGTGGCCGATGACAACCTTGGCGCCGAGGCGCTCTATCGCCGCGAGGGCTTCCAGGCGACCGGGGCGCGCGGGGCGCTCCCAGGACGGCCGGAGCTCGGCGAGCACGAGATGCGCCTCGCGCTGCGGGCACCCGGCGAGGGCGATCGGATCTAGGCGACCTCGCTCGGGCGGCCGAAGAGGTAGCCCTGGGCTGCTCCGATGCCGAGGCTGGTGAGCATCTCGGCCTCCTCCTCGGTCTCGACCCCCTCGGCGAGGCTCATGGCGCCCGACCGCTCGGCGAGCGACTTCAAGGCGTAGGCGATCGCCTGCTTGGTGACGTCGTAGTCGATCCCGCGGACGACGTCGGTGTCGATCTTGATGATGTCGGCGTGCACGCCGAGGAGCTGCCGCAGGCTCACGAGGCCTGACCCGGTGTCGTCGAGGGCGATCCGCACTCCCTTCTCGCGAAGGCGGCCCCAGGCGTCCTCGAGGTCGCCGGCGGCCGCCGCCACGGCGTCCTCGGCGATCTCGAGGACGATCCGGTCGGCGGCCACGCCCGACAGCATCTTGTCGAGCTCGGGTGAGGCCACGGTCGCCGGCGAGACGTTGAGGGAGACGAAGACGGTCTCGGGCAGCCGGTTCAGCTGGCCGCAGGCCGAGCGGGCCGCCACGAGCTCGAGCTCGGTGCGCAGACCGAGCGCCGTCGCCGTGGTGAACCAGGCGGCCGGGGAGACCTCGTCGCGCGCCGAGTAGCGGGCGAAGCGGGCGAGCGCCTCGAAGCCGAGGACCACGCGCGTCTCGAGCGAGACGATCGGCTGCCACGCCACCGGGATCTCCCCCGCACGCAGCACGGCCTCGAGCTGCTCGCGGGTCACGGCTCGCCGATCGATCAGGAGTCTTGTCTCGTCACCTACCGCACTCATCACGTCCCCCGTTCCTGCCGCCGTCGACGTCCGACGCGCATGGCGCGCGTCACCCCCGACCATCGCCGGCGTTCACCAGTCGCGATCTGTTATCGGCCGCCGGAGGCAGCAGCTTTAGGAAACTGCCGACATCGGCCCTGCCGGATGCGCCGGCTCAGGGGAGGATCCTCGTCACGCTGCCGTCCGGGCGGCCGACGAGGACCTCGCTCACGAGCTCGGCAGAAAAGAGCCCGTGGTCGACGACTCCGGGGGTGGCGCTCAGCTCGGCGGCGAGCTCGGCCGGCGAGGCGACCTCGCCGAGGTAGTCGGCGAGCAGTCCCCCGTCCGGGCTCGGCGGCCCCGGGCGCAGCCGGACCTCCCCGAGTCTCGCCAGGGTCGCCTCGAGGCCGAAGCCGAGGAGCTCGAGCGGCACCGGAGGAGCGAGCTCCTCGACGAGCTTGCTCTCCGAGACGATCACGACGAAGCGGTCGGCGGCGGCGGCCACGATCTTCTCCCGGGTGTGGGCGCCTCCGGCGCCCTTCACGAGCCAGCAGTCCGTGTCGACCTGGTCGGCGCCGTCGATGGCGAGGTCGAGGTGGTCGAGCGACTCGAACGGTCGCACCTCGAGGCCGAGGGCGACCGCCGCCTCCTCGGTGGCGGGCGAGGTGGCGACGCAGACGATGGCGAGCCGGCGGCGGGCGAGCGCCGGCAGGAGGAGGGCCACCGTCGTCCCGGTGCCGAGGCCGACGGTCATCCCGTCGTCGGGCAGCAAGGCGGCGTGCTCGGCCGCCCAGCGCTTCTCGTCGTCCTCGGCCATCGCCCTATCCTGCCGCACGGGCCGGCGCCGGTGTCGACCTAACCTCCGGGCCCATGAGCGAGGAGATCGTGAGGGTCCGAACGACGGGCATCGAGATCTGCCACGAGACCTTCGGGGCGCCGGGCGCCCCACCGCTCCTGCTCGTCATGGGGCTCGGCACCCAGATGATCGCCTGGCCGGACGACTTCTGCCGTGACCTCGCCTCGCGGGGCTACCGGGTGATCCGCTTCGACAACCGCGACACGGGCAGGTCGAGCCACCTCGACCACCTCCCGGTCCCCGACCCGCTGCGGGTGATGCTGCGGCGGGAGGACCCGCCCTACCGCATCGGGGAGATGGCCCTCGACACCCTCGGGCTGCTCGACGCCCTCGGCATCGAACGGGCCCATGTCGCCGGCGTCTCGATGGGGGGCTTCATCGCCCAGGAGATGGCGGTGTCGTCACCCGAGCGGCTGCGCAGCCTCTCGCTCGTCATGACCTCCACCGGGTCGGTCCGGGTCGGCCGTCCCCGTG
Organism: Actinomycetes bacterium; assembly: GCA_021797795.1. Taxonomy (GTDB): domain Bacteria; phylum Actinomycetota; class Acidimicrobiia; order Acidimicrobiales; family Bog-793; genus JAKACF01. The sequence goes on from JAJZZB010000048.1 coordinate 10,330, forward strand.
CGGGCCTGCTGTGGCGCCTCGGCCGGGACCGCCGCCCGGACATCGACCGGGACGAGGCGGTCGAGCTCGTCCTCGCGCTCGGGCGCCGGATCGGCTCGCCCGCCTACCCCCCCGACCCCGGCTACCTGCGGGCGCTCGCCGAGCGCTCCTATGACCGTTCGCACGACCCGGCCGGCTACCTCCGCCAGGTGGCGGCGGTCATGTCGCAGCAGAACCGGACGAGAAAGCTGCGGTCGGTCGTGGTCCCGACGGTCGTCGTCCACGGCCTCGCCGACCCGCTCGTGGGGCCGAGCGGCGGGCGGGCGGTGGCGGCGGCCGTCCCAGGGGCGCGCTTCGTCGGCATCCCGGGCATGGGCCACGACCTCCCCCGGCCCCTGTGGGTGAGGATCGCGGACGAGATCTCCGCCACGGCGGCCGCCGGCGAGCGCCGCATGTCGCCGGTCGGGTCGGGCTGAGCCGCCGCCGTCAGGATCTCACGGCCGTCTCGGACAGCGCCGAGGCGAGGCTGTCGGGCAGCGGCGCCGCGTGGACGATCCGCAGCCGCCTCGTCGTCCGGGTGAGGGCGACGTAGAGGGCCCGCAGCCCGAGAGGATGCTCGGCGACGAGTCCGGAGGGCTCGACGATGACGACCGAGTCGAACTCGAGGCCCCGGGCGGCGTCGGTCGAGAGGACCGACAGCGGGGCGTCGAGCAGCCGGCGGGCCTCCGCTGCGGTGAGCTCCCCGTGACCGCCGGCCGACGGCGCCTCGAGGCCGGCGGCCAGGGCGTCGAGGAGCCCGAGCGGAGCGATCACCGCTGTCTTGCCCTCGCCGGTGAGCGCGCCGAGCTCCCGTGCCACCGCCACGGCCGCCCCGGCGAGCTCCCCGTCCGGCACCGTGAGCACCTCGGGCCGCTGGCCGCTCGCGCGCACCGAGCGGGGAGGGGTGAGCCCGGGCGCGCTCTCGGCGAGCACGGCGGCCGCCAGCGCCATCACCTCGGCCGGGGTCCGGTAGTTCACGGTCAGCTCCTCGACCCGGATCCCCGAGCGCGAGCGCAGCTCGGAGAGCGCCTCCTCCCAGGTGGCCGGCGCACGGCTGCCGCTCGCCTGCCCGAGATCGCCCACGACCGTGAAGGAGCCGGCCGGGCAGCGCCGGCTCAAGGCGCGCCACTGCATCGGCGTGACCCCCTGCGCCTCGTCCACGACGACGTGCCCGTAGCGCCGGGCTCCCTTGTCGACGAGCGGACGGCCGTCGCGCCGGGAGAGGGCGCCCATCCTGCCCCGGAGGGTGGCGAGGGTCCCGGCGTCCACCGAGGTGCCGACCTGGTCCCTCCGCCAGCGCCGCCCGCAGCGCTCGCACTGCCACGGGCGCTCTCCTCGCGCCAGGTCGAGCTGGGCGCCGCAGGCAGGGCAGTCCGGCATCGCCTCGTCGAGCATCCGGTCGAGCATGAAGGCGTCGGCGTCGTCGGCGCCTTCTCCCCGCGGGCGCCGCCGGCCGGGGCGCCTCGCCGGGCCGAGCAGCTGCGCCGCCTCGTCGAGGAGGGCCATGTCCGCCTCGGTCCAGGGGATCTCGGCGAGGGAGGAGGAGCGCGGCCGCCCGAGGAGGGCGAGCTCCGCCGGGGAGAACAGGTCCCCTCCGGCCGCCTTGACGAGGGGAGCGGCCCCGAGGAGGTCGTGCAGCAGCTCCTCGGGGGTGAGAAGCGGCCACATCCGGTCGAGGGCGGACCGGGCCTCTGGGCTCCGGCGCAGCTCGGAGGCCATGGCGGCTGCCACCCGGTCGTGCTCGGCCGGCTCGACTGGCTGGCGGGCCCCCGCCCGAGCGGAGCGGTCCTCGGCCTGGCGCCAGGCGCGGACGACGGCACGGGCGAGCAGCCGCTCGACGAGCCCCCGGCGGCCGTTGTGGGTGCCGGCGCGCTGGCGGGCCGTCTCCACGATGCGCCGCAGCTCGCTCGGTCGCAGCGTCAGGGTGTGTCGCCCGTAGGAGACCGACAGCGGACGGCGGAGCGGGCGCTCACGCGTGGCGACGGCGTTGGCGAGGAGGACGGCCATGCGCGGGTCGCCCTTCAGCGCGGCGGCGGCGGCCGGCTCGCCCGCCCGGGGGCGTGCCGCCCCGGCGTAGAGCTCGTCGGGAGTGGCGAGGACGACGGTGTGCTCGCCGAGCGAGGGAAGGACGAGCTCGATGTAGCGGAGGAAGACCGAGTTCGGCCCGACGAGCAGCACCCCGTCGCGCTCGAGGCGCTGGCGGTGGGTGTACAGCAGGTAGGCGGCCCGGTGCAGGGCCACGGCCGTCTTGCCCGTGCCCGGGCCACCCTGGACGACGAGCAGGCCGGCGAGCTCGGAGCGGATGACGGCATCCTGCTCGCTCTGGATCGTCGAGACGATGTCGTGCATGCGCCCGGTCCGGGCACGCTCCAGGCCGGCGAGGAGCGCCCCCTCGCCGAGGAGGACGAGGTCCCCGGCGCCGCTACGGTCGAGCAGCTCGTCGTCGATGCCGGCGACGGTCCGGCCCCGGAACAGGAAGTGCCGCCGCCGGGCCACCCCGAGCGGCTCGGCCGGCGTGGCCCGGTAGAAGGGCTCGGCGACGGGGGTCCGCCAGTCGACGACGAGCTGGTCACCGTTCTCGTCGGAGACTCCGACCCGGCCGATGTAGGCCCGCAGGCCGTCGGTGTAGTCGAGGCGGCCGAAGCAGACCGAGGCGTCCCCGATGTTGAGCTGGGCGAGGCGCCTGCCCGACAGCTCGACGCGGATGTCCCGCTCGACGCGGGCGGCCGGCGTCCCGCCGGCGCCCTCGCCGACGACCTCGGCCGACAGCGCCCGTGCCGCCTCGCGCATGGCGTCGAGACGCTCGTGGGCCCGGTCGAGGTAGCGCTGCTCGGACTCGATCTCTCCCTGGGTCACTTGCCTCGCCCGACTGCCGACGCCGTGCTCATCGCCTCCTTTGCCACCGGCCGGCGGCATACGCAGGCCGAGAGATGGTCGACCAGCCTATCCAAGCCGGGTGGGCGGGGTGCGGCTCATCCAGGGTCGGCCTCGTGCCCGGCCGGGCGAAGGCCGAAGTAGGCGCCGCTCGGCGGCAGCTTCCCGCCCACCACCTGGTGGATGGCACGGCAGATGGGCAGGTCGAGGCCGTGGCGCTCGGCGAGGTCGAGCACCACCTCGGCAGTCCGCACGCCCTCGGCCACCATGTTCATGTCGGCCAGGATCTCCTCGAGGCGCTCGCCGCGCCCGAGGCGCTCGCCCACCATGCGGTTGCGCGAGTAGGGGCTCATGCAGGTGACGATGAGGTCGCCCATGCCCGCAAGGCCGGCGAAGGTGGCCTGCTCGGCGCCCATCGCCACCCCGAGGCGGGTGAGCTCGGCCAGCCCGCGGGACATCACCGCCGCCCGGGTGTTGTCGCCCACCTCGAGGCCCTGGCCGATCCCGGCGGCGATGGCGACGACGTTCTTCAGCGCGCCGCCGATCTCGCAGCCGACGACGTCGTGGTTGACGTAGACGCGAAAGAGCCCCCGCATGAGCAGCTTCTGCAGCTCGGTGGCGACCGCCAGGTCCTCGGTGGCGACGACGGCCGCCGCCGCCTTGCCGGCCATGATCTCCCTCGCGATGTTCGGGCCGGTGAGGGCGGCCGCCGGGTGGCCGGGGTAGACCTCCCGGACGACCTGGGTCATCCGCAGGTAGCTCTCCTGCTCGAGGCCCTTGGCGAGGCTGACGATCGGGATCCAGGGCCGCACCGCCGCCTTGGCCGAGACGAGGACCTCCCGGAAGTGCTCGGTCGGCACCGCCACGAGGAGGACGTCCGCCGTGCCGGCTGCCTCGGAGAGGTCGGCGGTGGCCGAGAGGGCAGAGGGCAGGCGGAACCCTGGCAGGTAGGCCCTATTCGACCGCTCCTGTCTGACCTCGGCTGCCACCTCCTCGCTGCGTGCCCAGAGCAGGGTCGGGTGCCGGGGGGCGACGAGGGAGGCGAGCGTCGTCCCCCACGATCCGGCACCGAGCACCGTCACCCTCATGGCCGTCCTCCTTTGGCGGGGTCGAAGCGGACGAGGCTCCGATCGCACTCCGACAGCCGTCTCGCCCCGGCGAGCGCCATGGCCTCGGCGAGCTCGAGCCGGAGCCCCTCCAGGAGCTCGAAGACGCCCTCCTCCCCACCTGCCGCCAGCGCCCAGATGGCCGGGCGGCCCACCATGACGGCGTCCGCCCCGAGGCAGAGCGCCTTCAGCACCGAGCGCCCGTCGCGCACTCCCCCGTCGAGGAGGACCGGACCCCTCCCGTCGACGGCGGCCGCCACCTCCTCGATGGCGTGCGCCGGGGCGAGGGCGCCGTCGAGCTGGCGGCCGCCGTGGTTGGAGACGATGACGCCGGCTGCCCCGGCCGACAGGCAGCGCTCGGCGTCGTCGGCCCGCAGCACCCCCTTCACGAGCACCGGCAGCCCGGAGCGCTCGGCCAGCCAGCCGATCACCTCCTCGGTGATCCCCGGGTCCTCGGCCGTCAGCTCCCGGGCGCCCGGTGCGGCCGACTCGGCGAGCTCGAGGCCGAGGTTGACGAGGTAGTCCTCGTTTGAGAGTGGGATCGGCCCCGCCGGGCGCGGCTTTCGGCCGACGATCGGCGTGTCCCCGGTGAGCACGAGCGCCCGGGCGCCGGCGGACACCGCCCGGTCGACGAGCGAGCCGGTGAGGCCACGGTCGTTCAGCACGTAGACCTGGAACCACCACCGCGACAGCCGGGCGGCGACCTCCTCGATGCGCCGCGTCGCCCTCGTCGCCATGACGTAGAGGGCGCCGGCCCGCTCCGCCCCGGAGGCCGAGGCGAGCTCCCCCTCCGCGTGGGCGAGGGCGTGGAAGGCGACCGGGGCGACGGCCACGGGGCTCGGGAGCCGAAGACCGAACAGCTCGAGGGTGGTGTCCACGACCGAGACGTCGGTGAGGACACGGGGAGCAAAGCACCAGTCGTCCCAGGCCGCCACCGCGGCGGCGAGGGAGCGCTCCGAGCCCGAACCGGCGGCGAAGAAGTCGGCCGCCGCCGGCTCGAGACGGGAGCGGGCGGCGGCCTCCCAGTCGAGGAGGCGCTGGCGCACGCTCAGCGCTCCTCGGGCGACCAGGCGGGCGGCCGCTTCTCGCGGAAGGCGGCCATGCCCTCGCGGGCCTCCTCGGAGGAGAAGAGCTCGGCCGACAGCCGGGAGGTCCACTCGAAGGCCTCGTCCCGTCCGAGGGCGGGGACGGTCCCGACGAGCGCCTTGGCGGCCGCCAGGGCGCCCGGGGCGCCCCGGAGCAGCTGGCCGACGACCCGGCCGACGGCCTCGTCGAGCCCGTCCCGGTCCACCGTCGTCGTGACGAGGCCGACCTCGCAGGCGCGGGCTGCGCTCACCCGCTCGCCCGAGAGGAACAGCTCGAGGGCGTCGCCACGGCGCATCTTGGCCAGGCAGACGACCGAGATGATGGCCGGCGCCACCCCGACGCGCACCTCGGTGAAGCCGAAGCGGGCATCGGCGGCAGCCACCGAGAGGTCGCAGGCGGCCGCCAGCCCCACCCCGCCGCCCATGCAGTGGCCGGCGATGCGCCCCACGACCGGCTTGTCGTGGTCGAGGATCGCCCGGAGCAGCCCCGCCAGCCCGACGCGGCCGATGCCGCCTCCCTTCAGGTCGGCGCCGGCCGAGAAGGTCGTCCCCTCGTTGGTGAGGACGACGACCCGGCACCCCTCGTCGTCGGCGGCACGGTCGAGGTGGCCGGCGAGCGAGTCGACGAGCTCAGCCGACAGGGCGTTGCGCTCCTCGGGCCTCCGGAGCGTGATCGTGGCGACGCCGCCCTCGAGCTCGTAGGTGGTGGGCTCGCCCATCAGGCCGGCCAGGCTGGGTGGAGGCGGAGCGGGACGGGGACGACCTTGGCTCTCAGGTACTCCCCGAGCCCTTTTGCCTGGGCGTCGGTCCGGGAGGAGGAGGCGACGCCCTCGCCGAGGAGGCCGTGGAGGACGAAGTTCACCGCCCGGAGGTTGGCGAGCTCGTACCGGTCGACCTCGAGCGCTGCCGCCTCGGGGAGGAGCTGGCGGAGGCGCTCGGTGGTGAGGAAGGCGGCCAGCCACTCGTAGGCCTCGTCGTGGCGGGCCCACACGCCGAGGTTGGCGTTGCCGCCCTTGTCGCCCGAGCGCGCCCCGGCGACCCGGCCGAGCGGGAGGGGAGCCACCTGCTCGTCTGAGCGCGGGCTCCGCCGGGGTGGCGGCCCTGCGGCGGGTCCCCGGTCGACCGTCTCGCCGGGCGCCACCGGGCCGGACGGCTCGAGCAGCCGGCGCTCGCCTGCGACGACCACCTCCTGTCGCACCGCCCCCGCCGGGACGGTGGCCGGCCAGTAGACGCCGTAGGCACGTGTCTCGGACCCGCCGCCGAAGAGCCCCGGGTAGCTGGCGAGGGCGAGCTCGGTCACCTTGGCGGTGAAGGCCCGCCCCACCTTGTCCCCGTCGCGGTCCCGCACCGTCACCCGCAACGAGGCGAGCGCCGCCTCGTTGCTCGGCGGGTCGGGCCGGTCGGTCCGCAGCAGCTGCACCTCGACCGAGTCGAATGCCTTCCGGCCGCCCTCGATCGAGTCCCACAGGGCCGCCTCGAAGGCGGCGGCCTTCTGCTCGACGTCGAGGCCGGTCAGCATCATGGTGAGCGTCGTCTTCACCCCCCCGAGGTAGTTCATCGCCACCTTGGCGCCGGCGGGGGGCGGCTCTCCCCTGACGCCCCGTATGCGGACCCGGTCCGGTCCCTCCTCGGCGAGCCCGATCGTGTCGAAGCGGGCGGTCACGTCCGGGTTGGCGTAGCCGGGCGGCCCGATCTCGTAGAGGAGCTGGGCGGTGACCGTCTCCACCGAGACGAGTCCCCCCTGGCCCGGGTGCTTGGTGATGACCGACGATCCGTCTGCTGCCACCTCGGCGACGGGGAAGCCGAGGTGCTCGAGGCCTGGCACCTCCTCGAAGAAGGCGAAGTTGCCCCCTGTCGCCTGGGTGCCGCACTCGATGACGTGCCCGGCCACGACCGCCCCGGCGAGAGCGTCGTAGTCGGTGCGGGACCAGCCGTGGTGCCAGGCGGCCGGCCCGACGACGAGGGCGGCGTCGGTCACCCTGCCGGTGACGACCACGTCGGCCCCCCGGCCGAGGGCGTCGGCGATGCCGAAGCCGCCGAGGTAGGCGTTGGCCGTCAGCACCTCCCGCTCCCCGAGCGGCTCGCCGGTGTCCAGGTTGGCGAGGTCGGCCCCCTCGGCGCGGAGCTCGCCGAGCCTGCCGAGCAGGTCGTCCCCCTCGACGTAGGCGACGACCGGCGAGAGGCCGAGCCGGGCGGCGAGTGCCTCGAGCTCCTCGGCGAGCCGGGCGGGCGCGAGGCCGCCGGCGTTGGAGACCACCTTGACCGACCGGTCGAGGCAGGTCCCCATGACCGCCTCCATCTGGGTGAGGAAGGTCCTGGCGAAGCCGGCGCCGGGGTCGCGCAGCCGGTTCTTCCACAAGATGAGCATCGTGAGCTCTGCCAGCCAGTCGCCTGTCAGGACGTCGATCGGGCCGCCGGAGACCATCTCGGCTGCCGCCTCCAGGCGGTCGCCGTAGAAGCCGCTGCAGTTGGCGATCCTGATCGGCTCCACTCAGTCCTCCCCCGCCGCGTCCGCCGGCGCGAGGACGACGAGCAGGTCGCCGCCCGACACCTGGTCGCCCGGCTTCACCCGGAGCTCGCCCACCACCCCGGCGGCCGCCGCCCGGACCCGGTGCTCCATCTTCATCGCCTCGACGACGACGAGCAAGCTGCCGGGCTCCACCCGCTCACCGGCGGCGACGTGGACCGAGACAACCCTCCCGGGCATGGGGGCGGCGAGGCCGCCCTCCGGGCGATCGTCGGCAGGCAGGGGCTCGTCGGCCACCTCGTCGAGCTCGAGCGTGCCGCCTCCGTCGAGGTCGAGATAGAGCCGCCGGCCGGCCCGGGCGAGCGCCAGGCGCCGGCGCAGCCCGTCGACGGCGAGGTCGGGCGCCTCCGGCGTGCCGCCGTGGCGGACGACGCGGTGCTCGCTCTCCTCGCCGCCCTCGGGCGCGACCCGGGCCTCGTAGCTGCCGTCGCGCCGGCGGCGGTAGGCGACCGACCACCCGCGCCCCTCGTGGCGGTAGCGGCGCAGCTGGGGCGGCATGGCGCTCGTCCGCCAGCCGCTCGGGATGCTGGCGAGCACCCTGGCGCTCGCCCGCCCGGCCTGCTCGGCCGACAGGGCGGCGGCGACGAGGCCGAGGCGGAGGTCCTCCTCGCGAGGGCGGGCGCGGGCCGGGATCTCGTGGTCGGCGAGGAAGTGCGTCGTCGTCTCGCCTGCGAGGAAGGCCTCGTGGCGCAGGATCGCCACGAGGTGCTCCCGGTTGGTCGGCAGGCCGTGCACCCGGGTGCGCTCGAGCGCCCGCGCCAGGCGGCCGGCGGCCTCCCGCCGGGTCCCGCCATGGGCGATCACCTTGGCGAGCATCGGGTCGAACTCGACGCCGACGACGCTGCCGGACTCGACGCCGGCGTCGTAGCGGACGCCGGGCACCTCGCCCCGGACGAACTGCACGATCTCGCCCGCCTGGGGGAGGAAGTCCTCGGCCGGGTCCTCGGCGTACAGCCGGGCCTCGATGGCGTGCCCGCTGATGGAGAGGTCGCCCTGGCGGAACGAGAGCGGGGCCCCCTCGGCGACGAGCAGCTGCTGGCGGACGAGATCGACGCCGGTGACCGCCTCGGTGACGCGGTGCTCCACCTGCAGGCGCGTGTTCACCTCGAGGAAGTAGAAGCGCCCGGCGCGATCGAGGAGGAACTCGACCGTGCCAGCGCTCTCGTAGCCGACGGCACGCCCCACCCTGAGCGCCGCATCGCCGAGGCGCTGGCGCAGCTCCGGGGTGACCGCCGGCGAGGGCGCCTCCTCGATCACCTTCTGGTGCCGCCGCTGGATCGAGCACTCCCGTTCGAAGAGGTGGACGAGGCTGCCGTGGGAGTCGCCGAAGATCTGCACCTCGACATGTCGGGCGTCGGCGAGGTAGGGCTCGAGGAAGACGCGCTCGTCGCCGAAGGCGCTGCCCGCCTCCCGCCTGGCGGCCGCCAGCGCCTCGGCGAGGCCGGAGGGGTGCTCCACCACCCGCATGCCCTTGCCGCCGCCGCCTGCGCTGGCTTTCACCATGACCGGGTAGGCGCCCGGCGAGACGCCGTCCCCGTCCCCGAGGGGGATGGGGTCGAGGACCGGCACGCCGGCGGCCCGCATCTCCGCCTTGGCGGCGAGCTTGTCGCCGAGTGCCGCGATGGCGCTCGTCGGGGGCCCGATGAAGACCATGCCGGCCGCCCGGACGGCACCGGCGAACTCGGCGCTCTCGGACAGGAAGCCGTAACCGGGGTGGACGGCGTCGCAGCCGGTCCGCCGGGCGGCCCCGAGGAGCGCCGCCGCGTCGAGATAGGTCTCGGCCGCCCGCCGCCCCGGGAGGGCGACGGCCTGCCCGGCCTCGGAGACGAAGGGGGCGCCGGCGTCGCCCTCGGCGTAGACGGCGACCGTCTCGATGCCGAGCCCGTCGGCGGCCGCGATGATCCGGCGGGCGATCTCACCGCGGTTGCAGACGAGCAGCCTGCGGATCGGACGCGGCCGGCTCACAGCCGGAAGACCCCGAAGCCCGGAGCGCCCCGCACCTCGTTCGAGTGGCAGGCCGACAGCGCCATGCCGACGACGTGGCGCGTGTCGCGGGGGTCGATGACGCCGTCGTCGGCCACGCGGCCGGTGGCGTAGAGGGCGAGCGAGGCCCGCTCGGCCATCTGCTCGACGAAGGAGGCCCGCAGTGCCTCGGCCTCGTCGTCGAGCTCCTCCCCGCGGCGGGCCGCCCGCGCCTGGCGGACGAGGGACATGACGCCGGCCATCTGCTTCGGGCCCATGACGGCGATCTTGGCCGTCGGCCAGCAGAAGACGAAGCGGGTGTCGAAGGCGCGCCCGCCCATGCCGTAGTTGCCGGCCCCGTAGCTCGCCCCGAGGATGACGGTGATGTGGGGGACCGTCGAGTTGGAGAGGGCGTTCAGCATCTGGCTCCCGTGCTTCACGATCCCGCCCCGCTCGTAGTCCCGCCCCACCATGTAGCCGGTGATGTTCTGGAGGAACACGAGCGGCGTGTCGACGGCGTTGCAGAGCTGGATGAACTGGGCGGCCTTCTGAGAGGAGTCGGAGAAGAGCACCCCGTTGTTGGCGAGGATGCCGACGGCGAAGCCGTGGATCGAGGCGAAGCCGCAGACGAGCGTCTCGCCGTACAGCGGCTTGAACTCCTCGAAGCGGCTGCCGTCGACGACCCGGGCGATCACCTCCCTCACGTCGAGAGGGCTGCGCAGGTCTGGGGAGAGGACCCCGAGCAGCTCGTCGGGGTCGTGCACCGGCTCGTCGGCCGGCTCGCTCGGTCCGGGGCCGAGCTTTCGCCAGTGCAGGTGCGAGACGACGCGCCGGGCCATCGCGATCGCCTCGGCCTCGTCGGCGGCGAGGTAGTCGGCGAGGCCGCTGACCCGGGCGTGCATCTCGGCCCCGCCGAGCTCCTCGTCGGTGGCGTCCTCCCCCGTCGCCATCTTCACGAGCGGGGGTCCGCCGAGGAAGACCTTGGCCTGGTCCTTCACGAAGATGTTGTAGTCCGACAGCCCCGGCTGGTACGCCCCGCCCGCCGTCGAGCTGCCGAAGACGATCGAGACGGTCGGGATCCTCCGACCCGACAGCTCGGTGATGTCGTGGAAGATGCTCCCGGTCTCGGCGAAGTGCGACATGTTGCGGCGCAGCTCCTCCTCGGGGTCCGACCGCCCTCCCCCGCCGCCGCGGAGGTCTCCCCCGGCCGACTCGACGAGTTGGATGTAGGGAAGGCGGTTGAGGCGGGCGACCTCGAGGCCGCGCTCGATCTTGCGGTAGGCGACGGCCGTCATGGCCCCCCCAAGGACCGTCGGATCGTTGCCGAGGACGACGCACTCGGTTCCCTCGACGACGCCGATGCCGAGCAGCAGCCCGCCGCCGACGGCGTAGTTCGTCTGCACGCCGGCCAGAGCCGAGAGCTCGAGGAAAGGCGAGTCCCGGTCGATCAGCCGGCCGACACGCTCGCGCACGGGCAGCTTCCCCCGCTCCAAAAGGCGCGAGGTGGCCTCCTCGCCGCCGCCGGCGGCGGCTTGGTCCCACAGCTCCTCGAG
>JAJZZB010000234.1 GCA_021797795.1 Actinomycetes bacterium
GGGGTGGGGGTCCTCGTGGCGCCTGAGCGCCCCTACCTGCACGCGAAGGTCCTCGTCTGTGCGGCGGCACGTCGGGCCGTGGCCGTCGTCGGGAGCGCCAACTTCTCCTACGACGCGATGCACGCGAACCACGAGCTCGACGCGACGCTCAGCGGCCGGGTGGCCGAGGCGGTGTGGCGCTGGGCCGAGCGCGTCGTCGCCGAGGCGCGCCGCCCGGGTGCGCGGTGAGCAGGGCGGCGTGGCCGGGGCGAGGTGCCGACATGTCGTCGTACCGGGTCGGGTCGGGCATGGACCGTTTACCCATCCCAATCCCCGGCGGTCCGCCGAAGGCGCGAGCGCGCACGAGGCACCCGCCCCGGCTCGGTGCGCCATCGGCGCCGGCGCGCCGCAGCGTCGCCTCTGCGCGACGCGGACGGTGAGACATGACCCAGCCCGCCCTCGCCTTCGACCTCGAAGAGGGGTTCCGGGTCTACAAGGACCCGGCGACCGGGCGGCTCTACCCGTCGGTCACCACCGTGATCTCGCTCGGGCGCCAGGAACAGCTCGAGCGCTGGAAGGTCCACACCGCACTCGAGGCGGCCGGCGTCCGCCTCGATCGGTTCACCGAGCTCGTCGCCGATGTCGGCCCAGTCGCAGCGGCGCGCAAGGTCGCCGCCGTCCCCGACAGGATCGCGGCGCGCGCGGCTGGGATCGGGGACCAGGTGCACAACTGGCTCGAGGCCAGGGCGCGCGGCGAGGCGCCGGGGGACCTCAGTGGCGAGGCCGCCCGGTTCCAGGCCGGCGCCGAGCGGTTCTTGGAGGACTACGCGCCCAAGTGGACCCTGGTCGAGGCGACGGTCTTCAACCGCACGCTCGGCTACGCGGGGACCGCGGACTTCTTCGCCGAGGTGAACGGCGTCCGGGTGGTCGGGGACTACAAGACGGGGCGCTACGTCCACCCAGAGGTCGCGCTCCAGCTCGCCGCGCTCGCACGCGGGGAGTCGATCGTCGAGGCGGACGGCACCGAGCACGACGTCCCGGTCGCAGACGCCGGCATCGCGGTCCACCTGCGCCCCGAGCGCTACGCGTGCGGCTACGGCGTCTACGACGCGGACATCGGCGAGACGGCGTGGCGCCGGTTCAAGGCGCTGCTCGAGCTCGCAAAGACCCGCGACGCGACGGAGCGCCTCGTCTCTCGGCGTGCGCCCCGGCGCGTGGCGAGGCGCGCATCGAGCGGCGCGCGCTGAGGAGGGGAGGTCGGGGGCATCGGGTCCAGCGAGCGTCTACGCTGGAGTGCGTCGGCAGTAGGAGAGGCAACGAAGGGGGAGACGGTGGTGGACCGTGGCTGACGTGTTCGACGTAGCCGAGGCGGTCCTGCGTCGCTGCGGCCCCATGGACACGTTCAGGCTGCAGAAGCTCGTGTACTACGCACAGGCGTGCCATCTTGCCCGGCATCCAACGCCGCTCTTCGGGTCTCCGATCAAGGCATGGGCCAATGGTCCGGTCGTGCCGTCGCTCTACCATGCACACAAGGGTGCCTTCTCCGTCGCGAGCGTCGGGGGCAACCCTTTGCGGCTGAGCGAGGCGGAGCAGGAATCGGTGGCGCTCGCCCTGAGGCTCTACGGGGGGCACGACTCCACGTGGCTTGTCAACCAGACCCATAGCGAGCCGCCATGGGTGGAGGCCCGCAAGGGCGTCCCACCCGGCGCCAACGCCAGCCCAGGCATCGACACCGAGTCAATGCGTGCCTACTACTCGACGATCCTCAACGATCCGGAGATCGACGCCCTGCTCGGCGAAGTGGAGTCGGACGGCCTGACGGCCGACGAGGTCCGGAAGCGCTACTCCGCATAGCCCTGGTGGGCACGGTCAGGATCACCGGGCTGTCGCAGCACCTCGAGCCTTGGCTCGGGCGCGTTTCGACACTGACACGCCGGGAGTCGGTCGTCGAGGCGCTCGCGCGCGTCGCGGAACAGTACGACGATCTGTTCGTCCAACCGGGTCCGGTCGGCGACCACCCGCTCGTGCGCTGGACCGACGTTCCCGATGCCGATGTGAGCATGCGCCTCCTGCTCCTGCACCCACACCGCGGCATCGCGCTTTTGGGCATCTTCGACCTCTCCGAACTGGAAGACCCTTCATAGGGGCGGGGCTTCGACGCTCCGAGCGCCAGGAGCACGCACGACGACATCACGTTCATGGCACACGTGATCGCACGCAGTGGCACGGTCGGACGCGATGAGCTCATCGAGGCGCTCTTGGCGTTCGTCGAGGCGGAATGCACATCGGAGGACGCGTACTGGCAGTGGTGCGACTCGGACGAAGCGGCGCGTCATCGCGGCACGATCCGCCGCTACGGCGAGCAGCTCGGCGACGCATCGCTCGAAGCGATGCAGGCGGCGCTCTACGACCTGTTGGACGGCCCTCCGTTCGATGAAGACCGCTTCGCAGCCTTCGTCGCCTCGAGTGTGGTGAACGGCGAATGGGATGGGATCGGGCCGTGGCGGATGTGAGCGGGGAGGCCGCCCGCGGACGGCGCAGCTCCCCGGGAGGCAGGGCCACGCCCACGTGAACGGCGCGCTCATGAGCCTGCTCGGTTCCGGACGACGACGGCGCGACGCCGCCATGCAGAGGTGGTGGCCGAGGCCGAGGCGAGCGGGCGATGGTGGAGGCGGTCGGCTCCGGTCGCCTCAGGTTCGTGGTCGGTAGACCACCGAGCGGTGGGCGACGTCGAGGACGTGCACGGTGCGGGTGTCCTCGTCGATGCGGTACACGATCCGGTAGGTGCCGCGGCGTGCGCCATGGCAGCCCGCCAGTGGCCCGAACAACGGCTTGCCGACCCGTCGCGGATCGATGCTGAGCGCCGTCTCGCAGAACTCGAGGACAGCGGCGGCGACAGGCTCGGGGAGGTGCTGGGCGACGGCGCGCCGTGCAGGTGGGTGGAACCGGACCGAGTAGCGCCGCGACGCTCTGCTGCTCACCCGCCGCCGGCGCGCCGGCGGGCCAGGTCCCGACGGACGCTGTCAAGGTCGGCGCCGGCCTCACCACGGCACAGGGCTGCCAGGCTCTCGGAGATACGACCGGCTGCATCGCGGTCACCGAGGATCTCCAGGGTCATCTCCATTCCCTCCAGGTCGTCGACCGATAACAAGACAGCCTCGGCCTCCCCGTTGCGCGTCAAGGCGATTCGTTCGTGCTGCTGGCGCACCCGTCTGGTCAGCTCGGACAGTCGGGCCTTGGCCTCGGAGAGCGGTACGGGCGTCGCAGCGATCGTCATGGTCAGAACTATAGTCTGGACTGGTCCAAGGTCTGGACTACCTCCACGCGGCGAAGCGGTCCTGGACGTGCTCGCGGCGGCGCCGCGAGCGGTTCGCCGGCTCGAGCGCCTGCAGCGAGCCGGCAGCCCGGCGTGCCACCGCGCGAAGCGGCGACATGGAGCATGTGGAGCCGTGGCCGAGGAGCATCCGCACGGAGTGGGCGCGGGTGCCGGTCATGGCTCACACGAGATCCCAGGTCGACCTGGACGCGGACCCGGTGCCACCCGATCGGACGGACCCACTCTCCATGCAGATCCGGCAACCGGTAACCGGCTTGGGCGTGTGGCCGTCCGGCTACCTCGTCGGGTGGGGGGCGCACCCGCGTCCCCACGAAGTGCTCTGCACCTCCCCAGTCGCGTCGCCGACGATCGTCCTCGCAGACGGCGGCGAGGGCCCCGCGCCCAGAGTCCCGTGCGGATCACCGTTCCTAAACACTGAGCGATAGTGAACCTTCGCCCACCGGGCCGGCACGAACGGTCTTCGCCGGCCTGGCTCCCGGTGGTCCCGTGTTGGCGCTTCGGGTCTGATGGTCGCCCTTGCGCCGCTGCGGCCTGCCGGTTGCCTGGTGGCGAGCGCTCGGTTCCCGGTTGCCGTCTGCGTGGTAGCTCGCCGCACCGGCAGCACTGCGCACGGGCT
>JAJZZB010000235.1 GCA_021797795.1 Actinomycetes bacterium
TGGGCGGTCGTGTGCTCTCTGGCCCGGCTCATGGCCACGTAGCAGTACCAGCGGGTGTCGGAGGGCCGGACGAGGACCTCGGCGCGCTCCACCGTGCGGCCCTGCACAGCGTGGCCGGTGTCTGCGTAGCCCAGCTCGACGTGCTCGGCCACATACGCCTGGGGGAGGCGGGCCTGCTCGCCTCGTTCGAGGTGGGCGACGACAAGCGAGCCGTCCGAGCCGACCGAGCGGACCTGCCAACGGTCGTGGTTCCTGACGTATGCGAATGGTCCGCCGTTGCGTCTGGTGGCGACGAGGCGCTCGTTGCGCCGGGTGGTCACCACGTCGCCCACCCCGGCGAGGGTGCCGTCATGGAGTCGCGCGCCTTCGGCGTTCACTTCGCCCGCCGCGATGCGCGCCGAGCGGGCCAGGTTGTTGAGCTGGCGGACCGTGGCGTTGTCCGAGGCGACCATCACGGTCGCCCCCCGCCCCGCCGGCGAGTCCCACCAGGAACCGAAGACCTCCTCGACGGCTACCGCGTCGAGCGACCCGACGATCCGGCCGTGCGCGAGGTAGGCGTCGAGCGCCGCGGGGTCCCCGCGGCGAAGCCCGAGGGTGGCGTCGGCCTCCCAGGCGTGGTCGAAGCGGCGCAGCTCGGACAGCTCGGGGGCTGCTACCGCGTCTGCGACGAGCGCGAGGCCGCCGCCGGCGCCGACCGCCTTGAGCTGGCGTGGGTCTCCGATGAGCCGCACCAGCGCTCCCCGGCTGGCGGCCAGGCGGGCCGTCTCGACCAGCAGCGGGGTCGTCGCCATCGAGGCCTCGTCGATGAGCACCAGGTCGCCCACGCCGGGTACGCCGCGGCCCTTGCGCCAAGCGGCCAGGGTGGAGTGCAACGTGGCATGCGGTGCTTCCAACGCCTCGCCGAGCGCCTTCGCGGCGACCGCGGTGGGTGCGAGCACGTGCACGCCCCGGCCCTGGGCTCGAAAGGCGGCGCCGAGGCGGGACAGCGCGGTGGTCTTCCCGGACCCGGCAGGACCGATCAGCGCGTCGAGCGGTCGGGACGGATCCGCCAGGCGCACCATCGCCCCGGCCTGGTCTGCGCCGAGGCCGTCGAGGTGGCCCTCCAGGCTCACCCGACCAGCAGACGCCTGGCGGCGTGCGAGCTCGGCGCGCATCGCCGTAAGCGCCTGGGTCTGCTCGTTGATCTCGGCGCCGAGCACCCGGACCTGCCCTGCCGAGACATCCAGCCGCGCCCTGATCTCGCCGCGTCGGGCGAGGAGCTGGTCTCGGGCTGCGCTGTCGGCTCGCACCGCAGCCGCCTCGGCGCTCTGAGCACGCAGACGGCGGGCCTCGGCTGGCTGGTCGGCGCCCTGGTGTTCGCCGGCCAGCGCGGCGCGCTCGGCCACCAGCGCCTCTCGCTCTTGGCCGCCAAGTCGGCGCAGGCCGCGGCGCGACAGCGTCTCGTCGATGACCGCCAAGCGCTCTGCCGCCCTGTCCTCGCCAGCGAATCGCTCACGGACCGCCCGAAGCGCTGGGCCGCCACCCGGCCCGTGCTCCGCGAGGCCAGCGTCGGCTTGCGCCAGGTCGTCTTGAGCCCGAGCCGCGGCCTCGTGCGCGCCGGCCAGGCGGACCCGAAGGCCACCGATGTGGTGGCCGGCCCGATCCGCGCCGAGCACCAACGCGTCGTCGTCGACCTCGGCGAAAAGGGACCCGGCGCGCCTCGCCCGCTCGATTCGGGGCAGGCGCCGGCTCGTGGCCAGCTCGACGAGCGCCGCCTCGGCGTCGAGCACCCGCGTCGAGGTGTAACGGGCCTCGCCGCGGCGGTCGAACACACTGGAGCCGTCCGCCCGCCGCAGGCTCTCTGGCACCTCGGCGTCATCGGGCACGGCGGTCACGGCCCGAAGCTCGGGCAAGGCGAGCGCCATAGCGACCACCCGCTCGATAGCAGGGCCATCCGCGCGAAACCCGGCTTCGCGCAGCTGGGCGGTAACCGCCCGGCGCAGTTCCCAGCCGGTCCAGGTCGCCGCGGTCTCCTCGAGCCGGCCGACCGCCCGACGAGCCTGGCGTCGCACCTTGCGCCTCCGAAGCGCTCGCACCTCGCGCAGCCGCCCGCTACGAGCGCGCACCGCTTCGACCACCCGGTCGGTGACCTCCTCTGGCCGGCAGCCGAGCACCCCGCCCGCCTCCGCCATCCAGGTAGCCCGCGACTCCGCGAGGCTGCGATGCTCCCCGGCGGGCCGGTCCGACAGGGTCGCCTGCTGCGCGAGGCGGGCGAGTATCTCGCGGTCTGGCGCGTAGCCGTGCTGGTCCTTGTAGTCGGCCACCAACCCGGCCAGGCCGTCGTTGATCGCCGCGGACCGACGCGAGAACGCTGCGATGAGCCCGTCGCTGATCCCGGCGACCTCGGGTAGCGCAGTCCCGGATCTGCCCGAGCGGCGGTGCCGCCATCCGGCTCCGACCTGGTCGGCCAGCTCGGCCATGAGCCGCGCCGTGTAACGCTCCCCCGCCGCCGCCGAGGCCCGGTACAGCGCCCGGGAGTCCAGGCGCCGCCAGCGCCCGTCGGTCGTGGCCACCATGACCGAGGTGGCCACGTGCGTGTGCAGCTGCGGGTCGCCGGCTCGGGAGTACCAATGCTCGAACGCGGCGGCGGCGACCCCGCGCACGTCGACCTGAGCAACCCCGCCGGCACCGAGGCGCGTCGCGGCCACCTGCGACTCGAAGTAGCCGAACCCGTCGCGCCATGCGACCTCGTGCGCGGCGCGCACCGCCTCTTGGGTCGCGCTATCGCCGAGAGCGAACAGCACGCTCACCGACTTCGGCGCCGAGAAGGTCAAGTCGAACCCGGTGACCGCTTGCGGGGTGCCTTTGGCTCGTTCCTCTGCTTCGATCCTCGCCCGCTCCTCATCGCCCGGCGGGTGGCCGAGCCCGGCGAGGCGGTCCGCGATGCGATCCTCCACGGTCCGGTACACCGCCATCCGCCGGCCCAGCTGCGAGCCGTCGACCGGGTCCGCGCACCGACCGAACAGCGCCTCCATCGACGCCTCGTCGACCGTGCCGGTCAGCCCGAACGCCTGGGCCTGGGCGCCCAGCCACACACCGGGCGGATACCCGGTGCGCTCGTAGTAGCCGAGCAGGGCCTCCCCCGCCCGCGGGGCGTCCTGGGTGGCCACCTGGTCGGTCAGGTAGCGGTAGCCGTCCCCGGCGCCGATGCGGCCGATCGAGAGCATCTCGGCCGCCATCCTACCACCAGCACTAATAGTGCCAAGGTGTGTTGGCCTTCGCCTGTCGCTCCTCGGGCGACAGGCCTTGGGGAATCGTCGAGCGGGGCTTGCTCGCTCGACTCTGTGGTCTTCTCCTCGTCTCGCTGAGGCATCATCCTCACTGGTCCTGGTCAAGAGCCGAGGAGAGGCTGCTCGTTCTCACCGTCGCTCGCACCATGGTTGGTGCCAGCATCCACTTCCAGGGTCCACCCCGCGTCACACCCGTGTGGTTACGATGCGACCATGACTTCGCGTGGTCCGACCCGCTCACAGTCCGGTGCCAAGGCGGAGGCTCGACGACGGGTGGCAGAGAAGATGGCGGCCGCCGAAGAGGTGCTCGGCGACTACATCACCGCCGGAGCGGACGCCGAGCGGCTGCGAACCGAGGTTGAGCGGGCAGAGAGCCGCCAGGCCGACGCGCTTGCCCGCCTTGCCGGCCTGGTTGGCCGGGCGATGGCAGCCGACATGGCCGAGGTCGACGAGGCCAAGGTGCGTTCCGCTCTCGCGAAGAAGCCGGCCCGAGCGCCCCAGCCAGATGCTGCCCGAGACGCCGGCGCGGCCGCCGAGGGTTCCTCTCCATCTGGGCCAGGGCCGGAGCCCACCTCGGGCGAAGCTCGAAGCGAGCCGCCCGGGCGGGAACCCGCAGTGGCAGCGCCTGGGGCCTAGGAGGCGAAGGTGGCGGTTCTCGAT
>JAJZZB010000236.1 GCA_021797795.1 Actinomycetes bacterium
GCTCGTCCGCCGCCCCGGCCCGGCTGACCGGCTCGGGGTGGATCAGCGTCCCCCCGAGGGCGTCGACCGAGGCGCGCACCGACTGCTCGAGGGCTTCGAGGTCGTAGCCGCCCTCGAGGAAGGCGATCCGCCGTCCTGCCGGCGCCAGGGCGGCGGTGCGGGTGGTGAGGTCGGCGAAGTCGCCGGCGGACAGTCCGAGGTCCGTGAGGGGGTCGGCCCGGTGGGCGTCGAAGCCGGCCGAGATGAGGACCCAGTCGGGCTGGTGCGCCTCGGCGGCCGGCACCACGACCTCGTCAAAGGCGAGCCGGTAGGCCTCGCCGGTGGAGCCCCCGGGCATCGGGATGTTGACGGTCGTTCCCGCGCCGGCGCCGGCGCCGGTCTCCTTCGCCGACCCCGTGCCGGGATAGAAGGGGTACTGGTGGAGCGAGACGTAGCAGACCTCGGCACTCTCGTAGAAGATCGCCTGTGTCCCGTTGCCGTGGTGGGCGTCCCAGTCGACGATGAGCACCCGCTCGCCCTCGGCCGCCAGCGCCGCGGCCGTCACCGCGATGTTGTTGAACAGGCAGAAGCCCATCGCCCGGCCGGCGAGGGCATGGTGGCCCGGCGGGCGGACGGCGAGGAAGGCTGCATCGCCCTCGCCCGCCCGGAGGCGCTCGGACGCCTCGAGGCCGGCGCCGGCGCCGCGAAGGGCCGCTTCGAAGGAGGCCGGCACGGCCACGGTGTCGGGGTCGAGGTGTCCCCCGCCGGTCCGGCAGAACTCGCGGAGGGTGTCGACGTAGCCGGCGTCGTGCACCCGTTCGAGCTCGTGGGAGAGCGCCTCCCTCGGCGAGAAGGAGACCACGTCGCCGGCCACCTCCGCCCCGGCGATGCCGGCCAGCACCGCCGTGAGGCGCGCCTCCCGCTCGGGATGCCACGCACCGGTGTCGTGTCTGAAGAACGCGTCATGGCGACCGAGGAGGACCGTCACGACCGCCACGGTAGCCCTGAGTAGGCTCCGTTGATCCCCGAGCACGCGGGACCGATCATGCCGCGCCCTTCCCCGTCCCCGAGCCGATCGACACGAGCGTCGGATCGCCGCCGCCGCGCCTCGCGAGCCGGCCGCGCCGCTCTGGCGGCGGGGATCGGGCTGCTGGCCGCCGCCCTGCCGGCGCTCACTGCCCCGGCGCCCGCCACGGCCGCCAGCACCGTCCCGAACTCGGTCGCCCTCGTCAGCCAGACGCCCTGGGTGCGCACGACGAGCGGCATGCACCTCGAGCTCGCCATCCGCTCGGACCTCCCCCGAGCGGACCTCGGCGTCCAGGTCACCCTGTGGTCCCAGGCCACCCAGCGGGGCTACTTCGAGCAGACCCTGAGCGGGGACATGACCGACTTCTCGCCCCTGTCCACGCCGCCTGTCATGCCGCTCACGACCAGGCACATGATGCAGCCGAACGGCGACGCCTCGATCTTCCTGCCCGTCGCGCCCCCGGCCGTGCCGGGCAAGGCGGTGAAGCCGCCGACGAACGGCGCCGTCCTCAGCCTCCCCTGCGAGGCGACCTGCACCGGCGTCTACCCGCTGCAGGTCTCGCTCGAGGACCTGCGCACCTATACGCCGCTCGACAGCTTCATGACGTACCTGATCCTCGCCCCGAACACTGCCGCCTCGCCGCTGCGCTTCTCCTGGACCCTGCCCGTCGGGTCGACGCCGGCCACCACGCCCTCGGGCGCCGGCGCCGCCTCCGGCGCGGCGGAGAAGGAGCTCGAGCAGCTCGACTCCGTCCTCTCGGCCAACCCGACGGCCTCGGTCTCGGTCGCCCTGTTCCCCCAGCTCACAGAGGCCCTTCGTCAGGAGGCGGCCGCCGGGGCGCCGTCCAAGGCCACACAGCGATCCTCGAGGCGGTCACAGGCCGAGATCAAGAAGCGCTCCGGAGCCGCCAAGACGGCGCTGGCGGCCGTCAGCGCCCTCGGGACGATGCCGAACGTCGAGATCGAGCAGGAGACCTACACGCCGCTCGACCTCGCCTCGATGGCGGGGAGCAGCCTCGGCGCCGAGGTCAGCCGGCAGCTGGCCGCCGGCCGGCAGGCGCTCGGCGCGCTCGGGATCGACGTGCGGGGGCGGCCACTGGCGTCCACCGAGCCCATGGGCAACCGGGCGCTCGCCCTCCTCACGCACCTCGGGGTGACGCACATCCTCGTGCCGAGCTCGAGCGTGACGGCCATCCCGCCGACCTGGGACTACCCGGTCTGGGCGCCGTTCAAGGTGAGGGGAACGGCCGCCGACGTCGACGCCTCCGACTACTTCCTCGAACAGCACCTCGCCTCAGGGTCCGATCCCGTGCTGCGGGCGAACCAGCTCCTCGCCGACCTCGCCCTCCTCTACTTCGTCGAGCAGCCGCCCGGCAACCGGGGCGTGACCCTGCTCTCGCCGGCCGGCTGGCACCCGAGCTCGCAGTTCCTCTCCACCGTGCTGAGCGGGCTCGCCTCGAGCCCCATCGTCCGCTCCGACACCCTGTCGCAGTTCTTCGGTGCCGTGCGGCCCGGCTCGGACGAGATCCCTGCCGGCATGACCGTCTCGCCGCTGCTCTACCGGGGGCTCACCGCCGGCCACATCCCGGCGACCGATGCCATCTCGCGGTACGCCCTCGGGGTCGCGAGACGCCGGCTGTCGGCGCTCGCCCAGCTCCTGCCAAAGGGAGGCGGGCTCGTCGGGCGGTACAGGAACCTCCTCCTCCTCGGTGAGACGGCCGGCCTGGCGCAGGCGACGCGCGCCGCCTACTTCGCAGCCCCCACCCGCAAGCTCGCCGCCGAGGCGAACGGCGTCACGCTCCCCCACGACCGGACGATCACCATCACCTCCCTCAGCGCGCGGATCCCGATCTCGGTCTCCTCGCGCGCGAGTATGCCGCTCGCGGTCGACCTCGAGCTCTCGAGCTGTCCGTTCCACCTGACGGCACAGGTCTGCCGTGGCGGAGGGCTCACCTTCCGGCGCCATGTCTTCGGCCTGCTGCTCCAGCCGGGCAACCGGACGATCGAGGTCCACGTGGCAACGCCGGCGGCGGGCGACTTCTCGCTCTACCTGCAGCTCACCACGCCCTCGGGCGGCTTCGCCCTGGCCTCGAGCCGGGTCACGGTGCGCTCGACCGCCATCTCGGCCGTGGCGGTGGCCCTCACCGTGGCGGCAGCGGCCTTCCTCGTCATCTGGTGGACCCGATCCGCTTTCCGCCGGCGGCGCCGGGGCCGCCATGCCAAGGGGACGCCCGAACCCGAGCCGCCTGCCGGAGCACCAACCGCGCCCTCGCCGTCATGAGCGGGCGCAGCAAGAAGCACCCGGGGCCGCGCCCCTCCCGGAGGAGCTTCACCCTGCGAGAGCACTCGGCGATCGACGGTCTCGCCCGGTCCGACAACCGCCAGGCCAGGTCGCCGGGCGGGGAGCGCGACGCCCGGGCGGCGCCGGCCTACACCCGCTTCGAGAGCCCCCGGCGAAGGCCCGTCCTCGGCGTCGGCGGCGAGTCCGAGCCCATCGGCACCGCCTCGGGGACCGCCGCCGTGGCCTTCTCGCCGCCCGATCAGGCGGAGCGGTCGATCGGGCGGGCCACCGCCATCATGATGGGGGGCACCCTGCTGTCGAGGGCGACGGGGCTGCTGCGCCTCCTCGTCGCCGCCTACGCCCTCGGCATCGGACCGTTGTCCGACGCCTTCAACCTGGCGAACAACACCCCCAACATCATCCACGACCTCGTCCTCGGCGGCATCCTCGAGGCGACGTTCGTCCCGTTGTTCGTCGACCGCCTCACCCGCCGATCCAAGCGGGAGGCGAGTGGGTCCATCTCGGCGGTGGTCACGCTCGCCGCCGTCGTCCTCGCCGCCGCCACCGCCCTGTTCGTCCTGGCGGCCCCGCTCATCATCGACCTGTACTCCTTCGGGACCCACAACGCCCACATCGCC
>JAJZZB010000004.1 GCA_021797795.1 Actinomycetes bacterium
AGCACCGTCCCACGCCTGAACGCGAAGAGCCGGTAAGGCCTCCCTTGGTGATGGGGTTTGCGGTGACAACCACGCTGTCACCGGGGGAGGCCCCTCTTCATGCCATTCGAATATGGCGACGTGGTGGGCGCTGACGGACTCGAACCGCCGACCTGCTCGTTGTAAGCGAGCTGCTCTGACCACCTGAGCTAAGCGCCCTGGATCACATCACCACTGCCGGGCGACATCGCAGTCTTCCACGCGTGGAGCGCCGCATGATCGGAGTTCATTCCCGGCGCCCTATCCCTTGCAGTCGCAGACCGCTCCGGCCACGACCAACAGCGCCCTCCCACCTACACTCGCTGCATGTCGCCGCGCCGTGGGTCATCCCGTCTCCTCGCCGTCGCACGAGGCGACAGGCCTGCCGACCTCCTCATCACCGGCGGCCGCGTCTTCGTGCCCGGCACGCGCGAGTGGATCGACACCGATCTTGCTATCGCAGACGGATTCATCGCGGGACTCGGGCCTCGAGAGTCTCTCGAGACGGTAGACGTTGCGGGGGCGGCTCTCACAGCGGCGTTCATCGACGCCCACATGCACCTCGAGTCGACCAAGCTCTGGGTCGACGAGTTCGTCCGCGCAGTGCTGCCGCACGGCACGACAGCCGTCGCGGCCGACCCCCACGAGCTCGCCAACGTGTTCGGTGTTCCCGGGGTCGCCGCCTTGGCGGATGCCGCCGCGGCCCTTCCCTTCACCTTCGGCATCTGTGCCTCGAGCTGCGTGCCTGCCTCCCGGTTCGAGAGCCCTGGCGCCGAGTTGCACGTCGAGCAGGTGATCGAGCTGCTCGAGACCCAGGGAGCCATCGGAATCGCCGAGGTCATGGACTTCCCCGGGGTGATTCATGGAGACGCCGAGGTGCTAGCCAAGATCGCCGCCGCCGGGCACCGACGGGTCGACGGTCACGCGCCCGGCCTCTCCGGGCGATCGCTCGATGCCTACCTCGCTGCCGGAGTGGAGTCCGATCACGAGTGCACCACGCTCGACGAGGCCGTCGAGAAGCGCCGCAAGGGCATGTGGATCTTCGTCCGGCAGGGATCGGCGAGCCAGAACCTCGCTGCGCTGATCCCGACCGTCATCGGGCACGGGACCGACCGGGTGGCGCTGTGCACCGACGATCGCGAACCCGACACGCTGCTCGGACGCGGCCATGTGAACGACTGCATCCGGCTCGCCGTCCAACACGGGGTTCGCATCGAGGACGCCCTCGTCATCGCGACCGCCAATCCGGCCGACTACCATCACTTCGATCATCTCGGCTGGCTGGCCCCCGGTTACCAGGCCGACGTGCTGGCGTTCGACGACCTGGGATCACTCGAGCCTTCGCTCGTCTGGCAGCGCGGGCGAGTTGTGGCACGAGACGGCCGGCTCGTCGACGGCGCCGTGCCGTCGAGCCCCCCTCCCGACTTCTTGAGATCCTCGGTCCACTTGGACAACCCGCCCGGCCGCGAGGCGTTCGCGTCGCCAGCTTCCGCCCGGGGACGCGTGAACGTAATCGGTGTCAGCTCCCGCACGCTGTCCACTCGGCATCTCGAGATGGACCTCGACGCGCCTGAGGCGGATCTCGCCCGGATCGCCGTCGTGGAGCGCCACAACGAGACCGGCAGGGTGGGCCTCGGCTATGTGAGCGGCTTCGGGCTCAGCCGAGGCGCCATCGCCTCGACCGTCGCCCACGATGCCCACAACTGCATGGTGGTGGGAAGCACGGGGCCAGGCGGTCCGGAAGACATGGCGTTGGCGGTCCGTCGTCTCGCCGAGATCGGCGGCGGACAGGTCGCCGTACTCGACGGGAAGGTACTGGCCGAGGTGCTCCTCCCGATCGCCGGTCTGATGAGCGATCGCAGCGCGAGGGAAGTCGCCGAGGAGGTCGAGCGGCTCGCCAAGGCGGCCGAGGCCGATCTCGGCGTCTCCATCGAGGCGCCGTTCATGCAGCTCAGCTTCCTCGGCCTCTCGGTCATCCCGGAACTCCGGATCACCGACAAGGGGCTAGTCGACGTCACCTCGTTCCAGCTGATCGGGGTCGCCGCCAGCGCCCGCGGCGACGAAGAGCCGGCTCAGCCGCCGAACTCCGCCTTGTAGCGGGCGTCGGAGACAATCGGCGAGACGGAGATGTTCGGGGCACCACAGGGATAGAACGACTTCTGCACCGGAAACCCCGTCCCGCTCCCGGGGACGGTCACCTCCACAGTGGTGATCGCCGGGCACGAGGTCTGTCCATTCTGCTGGATGTCGGTGTACGCGAGGACGAAAGCGGCACCCGACGCGACGCCGGGATCAAGCGTCACCGGTGACGGCGTGTTGGAGAAGATCTGACCCTGACCCTGGTGGGAGACCTGCGCCGTCACGGTGCGAGAGCCGGCGAGGAGCCCGATCACCGGATAGCCCTCGACGATGCACGCCGTGGCGCCCGTGTTCCCGATGGTGAAGCCCATCTCGGGATTCCCGGCGGCGACCTCGCTGCGCGTGTCGGCCCGCACTTCGAGCTGGCTGCGCGTGCATCGGCTGAGCTGGGCGGTGGTGGTCGAGGTCGGGGCCGCCGCCGTCGTGGAGGTCGGCGCGGCCGTCGTGCTCGTCGTCGTCGAACTAGTCGAGGTGGTGGTGACGACGCGCTTGCGATGCGTCGACACGCCCGAAGCCGTGGAGCTCGAGCAGCCTGCGAGTGCTCCCCCGGCGACGAGCACCCCGACGGCCAACGCCGTCGCCCGATTGAACTGCATATGAATCAAGACTCCCCTTCCGGGTCACGCGGTCAGCCAGGCCCCCCGGCACCGTCGTATCGAGGGCGCTCCCCGGTACGTCCCAAGTATGGCGAGCCGGGAGCGGTATCGGTGCGCACCGGAGAGGTCTCCGCATGCTCCGCAAGCACCGATTGAGGGTGTGGGCCGTCGCGCATCAGCTTGCCGCGGGCGGCGTCGTAGCCACGAAAGGCCGGCAGGGCCAGCGACAGCGCGATGGTGCCGACGATGCACGCCACCCCGCCGGAGACGATGGTCGCTCGCAAGCCTGCCAATCCCTCGACGAGACCGGACTCGACGTTGCCGAGGGTCGGCCCCGAGGTGTAGCTGAGCATCTCGATCCCGGCCATCCGGCCCCGCAGGGCGTCGGGGATCGACTGGTTCCACATCGTCATGCGCCCAAGACCGCTCACCATGTCGCCCGCTCCGGCGAGGACGAGCGAGAGCGCCGCCACGGCGAGGGAGGCGCCAGGCCAAGCCCGACGATGCCGATCCCCCAGATGCCTGCGGCCACGGCGATCATGCGGCCGTGGCGCCGGACCCGGCTCGTCCACCCGCTCGTGAGGCTGACGAGGAACGACCCGACGGCCGGGGCCGCGTAGAGCACCCCGAGCGCAGACGGTCCTCCGAGGTGGACGGCGAGCTGTGGGAAAAGGGCGTTGGGCATCCCGAAGAACGTGGCATTCATGTCGACGAGGTAGGTGCCGAGGAGGTCCTTTCGCGACCAGGCGTAGGTCAGACCTTCTCGCACGGCTCGCAGGCTCAGCTCGCCCTCGTCGGAGGCAGGCGGGGCGGCGCCGAGCAGTGTCAGCACCCCGAGCGAGAGCACGAACGACACGACGTCGATCGCATATGTGACCGGGAGGCCTCCTGCGGCGATGATGACGCCGGCGACGGCCGGTGCCGCGATCATGCCGACGTCCGTGCGAAGCGAGAGCAGAGCCGAGGCGGCCGGCAGGTCGTCACTCTCGACGATCCGGGGGACGAGTGCTTCGAGGGACGGCCGCTGGAGGCCGTCGAGAGTTGCGAAGAGCGCCGCACAGGCGAACAGGACCCAGAGGGCGGGGTGCGCCACGAGCGCGTTCGCGAGCAGGGCGACCGACGCGAGCCCCATCCCGGCTTCGGTCAGCCGGATCAGCACCCGCCGGTCGACGGCATCCGCCAGGGCTCCGCCGATGAAGGCGGTGACAAGGAGAGGGCCGAGCTCGGCGAGGGAGAGCAGTCCGACGACGAGCGAGGAGTGGCTCAGGTGGTACGCCTGGTAGGGCAGGGCCACGAAGGTGACCATGCTGCCGGCGAAGGAAATGCCTCCGCCCGCAAAGAGCAGGCGGAGGTCGCGCGACGAGCGCAGCGGGGAGAGGTCGACCCGCCAGGGCGGCGGTCTCGACCCGTCGTCGCCTGGGTCTACGGGAAGAGCCCTCGGAAGGTGATCGCCTCTTCGAGACGCTCGAGGGCGACTGCGACCGCGCCACGCCGGAGCGTCACCTTCAGGTCCCTCGAGCGGTTCCAGACCGACTGGAAGGCGCTCTCCATGATCCGACGGAGCCGCTCGGCGACGACACCCTCCTCCCAGGCGAACCCCTGGCGCGACTGGGCCCACTCGAAGTAGGAGGCGGTCACTCCTCCCGCGTTGGCGAGGATGTCCGGCACGAGCACGATCCCGCGCCGTTCGAGGATCGGGTCCGCCTCCGGGAGGGTCGGCCCGTTGGCGGCCTCGACGATGATCTTGGCGCCCATGTTCTCTGCGACGGCGGCCGTGATCGTGCCGTCGAGAGCGGCAGGGACTGCGAGCTCGCACTCGATCTCCCAGATCTTGGCTGGGTCGAGGGGCTCAGCCATCTCGAAGCCCTGGACAGTCCCCCGCCTGGCGACGTGGTCCGCCAGCGCCACGGTGTCGAGCCCCGCCGGGTTGTAGACGCCCCCGAAGGCGTCGGTCACCGCCACGACGCGCATTCCGGCCGACGACAACAGGTAGCAGAGTGGTCCGCCGACCTTGCCGTGGCCCTGCACGACTGCTCGCGCTCCCGCCATCGGCATGCCGAGCTCCTGGAAGATCGACCGCACGTTGATGAGCACTCCCTGGCTGGTGGCGCCGACGTGTCCCCGGCTCCCTCCGATGGCGATCGGCTTGCCCGTCACGACGCCCGTGACCGCCTCGCCCCTCACCATCGAGATCGTGTCCATCACCCAAGCCATGACGCGGGCGTCGGTGTTCACGTCAGGGGCGGGCACGTCCTTGTCCGGACCGAGCAGCGAGGCGATGTCCACCGTGTAGCGACGCGTCAGCCGCTCGAGCTCCCCGTCAGACAGCGAGGAGGGATCGACCTGCACGCCCCCCTTTGCTCCCCCGAAGGGGATCTCGACGACGGCGCACTTGAGGGTCATGTCGGCCGCGAGCGCCATGACCTCGTGTGCCGTCACGGTCTGGTGGAACCGGATGCCTCCCTTGCCCGGGCCGCGGCTGGTGTCGTGGTGCACGCGCCAGCCGGTGAACACCTCCACCCGACCGTCGTCCATCTTCACCGGCACGGCAACCTCAAGAACCCTCGTCGGCTGGGAGAGGATCTTGTGGACGTCGGGGTTGAGACCGATCAGCGACGCCGCGTCGTCGATCCTCTCGAGCACTGCTTCCCACGGGTCCGTTGCGGACATGTCGTCATTGACCTCCACTCGGAAATACAAGCTCAAGTTACTCTTCCCCGAAGGGAGGTGGCGGACGGGTCGGCGGTGCCCGACAATGGGCGGATGGATCCAGAGGAGTTCCGCAGCGCAGGTCACGAGCTCGTCGACTGGATCGCCGACTACCGGACGAAGGTCGGCTCCCTCCCGGTCCGCTCCTTCGTGGCGCCGGGCGACGTCCTGCGGGCGCTGCCGGCCACGCCGCCCGCCGCCGCCGAGGCCCTGTCCGCGGTCGTGGCGGACCTCGACTCGGTCATCGTGCCGGCCATCACCCACACCCAGCACCCGCGGAACTTCGCCTGGTTCCCTTCCAACGCCAGCCTCTCCTCGGTCCTCGGCGACCTGGCGGCCGCCGGCCTCGGCGCGCTCGGCCTCAGTTGGCAGTCCGCCCCGGCGCTCACCGAGCTCGAGCAGGCGGTCTGCAGCTGGATGCGCCAGCTGGCCGGGCTCTCGGACGCCTGGAGCGGCACGATCCTCGACGGCGCGTCGACCGCCTCCCTCGTCGCGCTGCTCGTGGCGCGAGAGCGCGCCACGGGCAGCTCATCGCGCAGGGGCGGTCTACAGCAGGAAGCGTCGCCGCTCACCGTCTACTGCTCGCGCGAGGCACACTCATCGGTCTCCAAGGCGGTCCTGCTCGCCGGATACGGCGTGGACAACCTGTGCCTCGTCGACGCCCCTGCGCCGGGCTACGAGATGAGCCCGGCCGCGCTCGCGGCGGCCATGGCCGCCGACGTCCGGCAGGGCCGCAGGCCCGCAGCGGTGGTGGCGACGGCCGGGACGACCGGCACGACAGCCTTCGACCCGATCGGGGACATCGCCGAGATCGCCGGCCGCCACGGCGCCTACCTGCATGTCGACGCCGCCATGGGCGGGGCCGCCCTCCTGCTCGAGGAGCGACGCGAGCTGTTCGACGGACTCGAGGGGGCGGACTCACTCTGCTGGAACCCCCACAAGTGGATGGGTACCGTGCTCGAGACGTCGCTGTACTACGTGCGGGACTCCGCCGAGCTGGTGGGAGTCATGGCCACGGATCCGAGCTACCTCCGTTCCTCCGTCGACGGCGCGGTCGTGCAGTACCGCGACTGGGGAATCCCCCTCGGCCGGCGCTTTCGCGCCCTCAAGGTGTGGTTCCAGCTGCGCCTCGACGGCCCGGACGCCCTGAGGGCACGGCTGCGACGCGACCTCGCCAACGCCTCCCGCTTCGCCTCGCTCGTCGGGGCGCAACCGGACTGGCACGTCCTCGCTCCTGTGAGACTGCAGACCGTCTGCGTCCGCCACGAGCCAGACGGACTGGCCGGCACCGCCCTCGACGACCACACCCTCGCCTGGTGCGAGGCTGTCAACGCCTCCGGTCGCGCCCACCTCACGCCGGCGAAGCTCGAGGACCGCTGGATGGTCAGGATCTCGGTCGGAGCGGAGGCGACCGAGTGGGACGACCTCGAAGAGCTGTGGGCATTGATGCGGGACGCCGCCACCGCGACGGACTGAGCGGCCGCCGGGAGTTTGGGGGCGCGGAGCCGGGAGTACATTCCGGAAATGGCCGACACCGCCTTGCAGCCCTCCGAGGGAGAGTTCCGAACGGAGGCCCTCGAGTTCCTCGAGGCCAATGCTCGCCCGAGGCCGCCCGAGAAGCTCGTCTTCGGGGAGGGATCGGACGAGGTCTCCGTGCTCCCCGAGCGCACGCCGGCAGAGGACGCCCGAGAGGTCGCAGAGGCGAAGCACTGGGCGGCCAGGGTGTTCGACGCAGGCTTCGGATGGATCACCGGACCTACGGAGTACGGCGGTCGCGGGCTGCCGGGTTCCTATCAGCGCCTCTACAGCTCGCTCGAGGCGAGGTTCGACACACCCTCGCAGGCTCCGAGGATGATCGGCCTCGGCATGATCGCGCCGACCATCCTCGCCCACGGCACCGAGGTCGCCAAGCGGGCCTACCTGCGCCGGCTCTGGCGGGGCGACATCATCGCCTGCCAGCTCTTCTCCGAGCCGAGCCACGGCAGCGACCTCGCGGGAGTCCAGACACGGGCCGTGCGCGACGGCGACGAGTGGGTGCTGTCCGGCCAGAAGGTCTGGACCTCGGGGGCCCAGTACTCCGACATCGGCGAGATCCTCTGTCGCAGCGACCCTGACCTGCCTAAGCACAAGGGGTTGTCCGCCTTCCTCGTCGACATGAAGGCGCCCGGGGTCGAGGTCCGTCCTCTCCGCCAGATGACCGGCGGCGCCTCGTTCAACGAGGTCTTCTTCACCGACGTTCGGGTCCCCGCCGATCATCTGCTCGGCGAGGTGAACGGTGGATGGACCGTCGCCCTCACCACGCTCATGAACGAGCGGGCGGCCATCGGGGGCGGAGGTGCGGCGGCCGGCGGAGGCGCGACCCGCCGCCTGCTCGACCTCATGGTCCACCTGGGCGCCACCGCCGACCCGCTGCTCCGCCAGGCATACGCCGACCTGTGGATCCACCTCCAGGTCGCGCGGTGGAACAACGACAGGGCGCTGTCGAAGATCCGGGCAGGCCAGCTGCCCGGCCCGGAGCTGTCGATCGCCAAGCTCTCGCTCACCGAGAACATGCGCCGGACAGCCGACCTGGCCGCCCAGGTTCTCGGGCCGCGCATCACCGCCGACTCAGGCGAGTGGGGCACCTACGCCTGGTCGAGGTACCTCCTCGGCATCCCGGGGATGCGGGTAGCGGGCGGCACCGACGAGGTCATGCGCAACATCGTCGCCGAGCGAGTCCTCGGGCTCCCGAAGGAGCCCTCTCCGCGGTCCTGAGGCCGAGGGGCGGTACCACAACCCCTCCACGAACCCCCAGGAGCGCCGGTGAAACGGGGTACACCCCCAGGTGGCGAGCGCCATCTTGTGCAGCGGCGCCGGGTAGCCGCGGTTCCGCTCGAAGCCATACCAGGGGTAGTGCTCGGACTCCACCTCCATCATCCGGTCCCGGGTGACCTTGGCGAGCACCGAGGCAGCCGAGATCGACTTGGCAGTGGCGTCCCCCCGCACGATCAGGCGGACGGGGGGGAAGTCGGACACTCCGGCCACCCGGTCGGCGAGGAAGTCGAAACGGCCGTCGAGCAGGACGACATCAGGAACGACGTCGAGCTTCTCGAGCGCACGTCTGGCAGCCAGGCGCTGGGCGAGGGTCATGCCGAGCTCGTCGCACTCCTCGTTGCTCGCGTGGCCGACGGCCCAGTCGGCAAGTGACCGGGCGAGCGGCTCGTAGAGCCGCTCTCGCTCTCCGAGACTGAGCTGTTTTGAGTCCCTCACCCCCCGTGGGATCCGGCGTCCCGATCCAGGTGTGACCACCGCGATGCCGATCGAGACGGGTCCGGCCCAGGCGCCGCGCCCGACCTCGTCCATCCCGGCGACGGCTGAGCAGCCATCAGCGAAGTAACGGCCCTCCACGCGGAGAGAAGGGGGCGGGGCACCTGTCACGCCGACCCTCCCGCGCCGTCCACCTGGCTCACGCTATCGAGGACCTTCCCGACAGTTGTACTTGCTATCCGACAGCCGATCTTGCATTCAAGTATCGTGCTCGCCATGACTCGGTGGCCTGTTCGGTCGTTGGTCCTGTGCTCGCTCGCCCTCGTCGCGTCGCTGGCGGCGGCATGTGGTACCTCCTCGGCTGGCTCCGGCTCCCACGGGACGGCGAACATCGCCTATGCCGGCTCCCTCCAGGGACTCGTCCAGAGCTCCCTTCAGCCAGCCTTCAGCGCGGCGACGGGCGACGCCTTGGTCGGCAAGGGGGCGGGATCGACCGCCCTCGCCCACGACATCATGGACGGGGAGCTCTCCCCCGGCGTCTTCGTCTCGGTCGGGTCCGCCCCCATCGCCTCGTTGTGGCCTTCGCGCTCGCACTTCGCGCTGAGGATCGCCACCGATCCGCTGGTCGTCGCCTACTCGCCCAAGAGCAGGGACGCACGCCAGCTCGATCGCATCCGCTCGGGCGCCCTGCCGTTGAAGGACCTCTTCAGACTGATGGAGACGCCGGGCTTCCGCCTCGGCCGGACCGATCCGAACGTCGACCCCCAGGGCGGCTTCTTCATGCTCATGATCCGCCGGGCGGCACAGCAGCTTCACCTGGCCTCCGGGACCGCTGCACGGATCCTCGGCACCACACCCGGAAACAGCGTCGGGACGGCGACACAGATCTACGACGAGGTGGCGCTCCCCACCGCGATCGCCTCGGGGAGCGTCGACGCCGGGAGCGACTTCCTCACCGAGGCTCGCCAGTACCACCTCGACTACATCACCTTGCCGCCGAGCCTCGACTTCGCCGATCCGGGCGACCTTCGGTCCTACTCGAGCGTCCACCTGAGCCTGGCGAACGGGCAGAGCTTCCCCGGCGGCCTCATCACGCTCGACGCCACCCTGGTGGCACCTCCCGCGGGACTCCAGACGGCGAGGACGAACACCGCCGCCGACAGTGCCTTCCTCGCCTTCCTCCTCTCCCCGCGTGGCCAGAGCCTGCTGAAGCGGGCCGGCTACCGGCTCGTCGCCCCCGAGCTCCACCTCGCGCCCGGTTACAAGAGCGCCGCCGGCGTCCTCCCCCGCGACGTGCTCACCGCCTTCCGCCGCCTCGGGGGCGTGGTGTCGGCCGGGTGACCACCGTCGCCCGGCGGTCGAGCATGGCCGTCGCCCTCCTGGCGGCGGCCGTCTGCTGGGTCGTCCTCCTCGCGCCGCTGTTCGAGCTGCTCGCGCACATCTCCCCGCGGGGCATCGGACAGGCCCTCACCGAGGCCGGCAGCCCCGGACTCGGGCCGCTGTGGCGCTCGCTGCTCGCAAGCGGGATCGCCCTCGGGCTCATGATCGGGCTCGGCACGCCCCTCGGCTACCTGCTCGCCCGTCGCCGCCTGCCCTTCTCGGGAGCGGTGAAGGCCGGACTGGTCGTGCCGCTCGCGATGCCGCCGCTCGTGATCGGCCTGCTCCTCATCTTCCTCATCGGTCCGAGCTCGCCCGTCGGCGGCCTGCTCGACCGCATCAACCCGGGCGTGTTCGGGATCAACACGTTCTTCGCCCTCGTGGTGGCCGAGTTCTACGAGTCCGCCCCCTACTTCGTGCTGGCGGCGCACGCTGCCTTCTCCTCGGTCGACGAGCGGCTCGAGCAGGAGGCGGTGCTCCTCGGCGACCGCCCGCTGCAGGTGTTCCGGAAGGTCACGCTGCCTCTTTCGGCTCCTGGGCTGGCTGCCGGGCTGGCCATCGCCTGGGCCCGGGCGATGGGGGCCTTCGGCGCCGTCATCATCGTCGCCTACAACCCCCCGGGCCTCCCAATGGCCATCGACACGGGGCTGCAGTCCTTCGGTCTCTCCGGGGCGCTCCCCTACGGCCTCCTGCTCGTCATCGCCGTGCTGCCCCTCCCCCTCCTCGCCCTGTTGTGGAGCGCCAGGGCCGACGGTCGCATCGGTCGCCGGGAACCGCCCCTCGAGCCGCTCGTCGCCATGGTGGGACGACCCGAAGGCGGCCGACGGCCATGAGCGCCACCCGGGCGCTCGAGATCGACGTCACGGTGCCGCGCCGTCACTTCGAGGTCTCCGCCAGGCTCCGCGTCGAGGCCGGCGAGCGAGTGGCGCTGTTCGGCCCTTCGGGCGCCGGGAAGACGACCCTGCTCGAGGTGGTGGCCGGTCTCGTCGAGCCGGCCCGAGGAGGCGCACATCTCGGCCCGCTCCAGCTCTCGCTCCCGGAGGGCAAGCCCGGCTCCCGCCGCCTGTCGAGCCGGGTGCGGGCAGTCAGGCCGACGCCTGGAGCCATCGCCGAGGTCTCGCTCGTCCGCCAGCCCCCGGCCCTCTTCCCGCACCTCGACGTCGAACAGAACGTCGCCTACGGGGCCTCCCTCCCCGCCAGGGTGCCCGCCCTCATGCACGAGCTGGGGCTCCTGTCCCACCGCCGGGCTCGACCTCGGGACCTCTCGGGCGGCCAGGCCCAGCGGGTGGCCCTCGCCAGAGCACTCGCCCGCCGCTTCTCCGTGCTGCTCCTCGACGAGCCGTTGTCGGCCCTCGACGCGAGCGCCCGGGCGATCTGCTGGGGTGCGATCCGGGCTCGGGCGAGCGAGGAAGGAGCCGTCGTCCTGCTCGTCACCCACGACCTGAAGGAGGCTCAGAGCTTCGGCGACCGCGTGGCGGTCATGGACGACGGCGAGATCCTGGCGGTCGACGGCCCCTCCCAGGTGGTGGCGGCGCCGCCCAGCCGGAGGGCGGCGGAGGTGCTCGGCTACCGCTGCTTCCTCAGCGTCGTGGCGCCCGAGCACGGAAGAGCGCCCACCGTGCTCACCGCAGCTGTCGACCCGGCGCGGGTCAGGATCGGCTCGCACCCAGCCGAGGGATGGGTCGTGAGCGGGATTGTCACCTCTTCGACACCCGACCGCAGCAGCTTCGAGGTCACCATGGCGGTACAGGCCGGATCTCCGGTGCTGGGCGTAGTTGGCGGTGGATGGACAGCAGACTCCACCTGCGACATTTCGATTCTGGTAGACCGAGCGGTAACCGTGGGTAAGGAGCTACTTGCGACGGTGCTCACCCCACCAGTCGTGGCCAGCGACCGCCCACGCCATCACGCAGCAGGGAGGCATTCGAGTGACCGAGGCGAGACGGCAATCAGATGACCGATTGAGGCTGACCAGGCTCGCTCGAGGGCTGTCGCAGGGCGACCTCGCCCGGACGGCGGGGGTCACCCGCCAGGCGATCTCCGGTATCGAGTCGGGTCGATGGTCGCCATCGCTCGAGGTCGCACTCTCGCTCGCGAGCGCCGTCGACTCGACGGTCGAGGAGCTGTTCGGATCGGCGGTCGACTCTCCGCCTGTCCGCGGCCGCCTTGCCGTCCTGTCTGAGCCGCCGACGAGCAAGGGCGACGGAAGGCTGCTGCTCGCCGAGGTAGCCGGCGACGTCGTCGCGTTCCCACTCACCGGCGATCACACGATGGTGCCCGGCTTCGTGCCGGCGCTCGCGTCCGGTCCGGTCGCCGTCGACCCGTCGAACGGCAGCGGTCCGCGCCCGCGGGGCAACCGGGCGAGGGACGTCGAGGTCCGCCGCGTCGCCGCTCCGACTCCCACGCTGGCGGTCGCCGGCTGCGACCCGGCTCTCGCTCTCCTGCTCGGACCGCTCCAGCGGCACGACCCTCCGGTCAACCTCGCATGGTGGTCGAGCCACAACTCTTCGGCGCTCGAGCTTCTCGAGGCGGGAGCGGTGCACGCCGCCGCCCTGCACCGAGGGATCGAGTCCCGGACCCGCGCCCGCCCCGGGATCGAGATCGTCGGCTTCGCCTCGTGGCGGGAGGGTCTCGCGATCCATCCGCGCCACCGCGACAGGGTCCACGACCTCGCGGACGTCGTGCGCCAGGGGCTTCGCATCGTCAACCGCCCCGCAGGCTCGGAGGCCCGCCGGCTCCTCGACTCCGAGCTCAGCCGCCTGAAGCTCGATCCCGGTCAGGTCAAGGGCTACGCCACCGAGGCGAGCGCCCACCTCCTCGCCGCCTCCGGCATCGCCTCCGGCATGGTCGATGCCGCCGTCACCTGCGAGCCCGCCGCCCTCGCCTACGGCCTCGAGTTCGTGGCCTGGCAGCACGAGCTCTCCGAGCTGCACATACCCCGCTCGCTCGTCGGCACGGTCGAGGTCCGGGCGCTGCTCGACGTCCTCGCCGGGAGAGAGCTCCCGGCGCAGCTGGCAGCCCTCGAGGGCTACGACGCCGATCCCTGCGGACGCATCCTCGCCGCCTGAGCAACCGGCGGGAGGTCGTGCTGGGCCGGGCCGCGCAGCGCGTCGACGGCATGCTCGCCCTGCTCGCGTAGCGAGGCCAGACCGGGGCTCGCCTCCGAGAGCCGCCTCCAGCGCTGGCCGGAGCGGCGCTGCTCGGAAGGAACGGTGCCCGCCCTGGCGACGTGCCACAGCCGGACGCGCCCGAGATCCTTCAGCGCCCGCGGCTTGAGCGCCTGGAAGCGGATCTCCCTTCCCACCTCGTCCTTGTCGACGGCGCCCACCACCTCCTCGCTCGCCAGCACCGTGCCGGCATCAGCGATGGCGACGATGCGATGCGCCCGGTTCACGACCGAACCGAAGAAGTCCCCCTCCAAGGTGAGGACCGGACCGGCGGCCACACCCACGCGCACGTCGGAGAGCAGGTCGTCGTCCGCATAGGCCTCGACGAGGGCGAGGCCTATGCGGATGGCCTGGAGCGGCTCGTCGGCGACGAACATCACCTCGTCGCCGATCATCTTCACCGGGCGTCCACCGCCCTCGACGACCGTCGTATGGGCGAGGTCCTCGAACCGGTCGACCACACGGGCCAGTTGCTGCGCGGTGAGCTGCGAGCTGAGGGCGGTGAAGCCGACCATGTCGGCGAAACCCACGGTGAGGGGGCTCACGATGGCCGAGTCCTCCTCGCCGTCTCGCCGGATCGAGAGACGGCGCCGGGCGGCGGCCTGGAGATGGCGCCTCCAGGCGTAGACGAGCAGCCGCTCGAGGTTCGGGAAGACGAGCTCGGAGGAGAGCGCGATCGACTGGGCGAGCAAGATGGCGTCGTCGTCCGATCCGTCGGCCCATGGCGGGCGCCCGGACGTCCGCGTGCTCGGGTCGGAGGCTGCGAGGAGAGCTTCTGCCAGGCGCGACATCGACTGTCCGAGCACCCGAGTCACCTGCACCGCCGTCTCCTCGCTCGACATCCCGAGCTCGGTCAGACCCCGCAGCGTCCGCAGCGCCTCGACGTCCTGGTCGTTGAACGCGGCCTCCTCTCCGGCCTCGGGAAAGCCGAGCGCCCTCCAGAGGCGGTCGGCCTGATCGAGCGGGATGCCTGACGAGGCGCTCACCTCCTCTCCTGTCTTGCGCGGCCCGCCCGGCAGGAGAAAGAAGTCGACGGCGAGAAGATCGAGGTGCCCCTCGAGAAGTGCCTGGTCGAACTGCGCCGGCGTGACGCCCCTCGCGAGAGCGAGGGCTCGGAGCCCCTCGACGACGTCCGCTCGCGAGCTGGACCCGAACATCGACGTACGGTCGGCCTCCACACACCCTCCAAGCTCGTTCGCCTCTGCCTGCCCGACCACCGAGTGAAGCAGATTCCGAGCCGCCGGGGCGCCCCAACTGGCGAGGTCGCCCGACCGAGGACCGCCCTCTCGAGGCAGGCGGCGCCAGACCGGCTCCCCCCGGCACGTCGGTCCGCTCGCTCCTGTGGCACAACACGCGCGTCGAGGGGTCGGCTCCACATCGCACGTGGCCATACGACGACGCCACCGGTAGCGTGGCTGCGGTGAGAGCGCTGCTCGTGCCGGTGAAGGCGTTCCGGGATGCGAAGCTCCGTCTGGCGGCGGTCCTGCCCGCCGAAGAACGCCGGCGCCTCTCCCGGGAGCTCGCCGCCGGTGTCATCCGCGCGGCCGGACCACTCCCGGCCTCGGTCGTCTGCGACGACCACGAGGTCGCCGCCTTCGCCGAGTCGCTCGGCGCCGGGGTGATCTGGACACCCGGCCTCGGCCTCTCGGGAGCCGTCGGGGCCGGCGTCGCCCGCCTTTGCTCGGATGGTGCCGACGTCGTCGTCGTCGCGCACGCCGACCTCCCGAGAGCGAGGACCTTCGAGCACCTCGCACCCGCCCGGCGGCACGAGCGGGCGCAGGCGGTGGTGAGCATCGTGCCCGACCGCGTCTTCCAGGGGACGAACGTGATCGCCGTCCCCGCCGCGGCTGGCTTCCGGTTCTCCTACGGGCGAGGCTCGTTCCACCGGCACCTCGAGGAGGCTCGTCGCCTCTCCCTCGCGATCGAGGTGGTCGAGGATGCTGACCTGTCGGCCGACGTGGACCTCCCGGCAGATCTCGCGCTCCTCCGTCGCTGAGCGGGCGAGTCCCCCGTCTCGGGCGCACCGGTATCGTCGCTCCATGCCGAGCAGCCCTGCGAGCAGCACGCCCGCCATCTCCACGAACCTGCACGTGCCCGCCGTCGCGCTCGCCATCGGCGCCCACCCCGACGACATCGAGTTCGGCTGCGGCGGGACACTGGCGAAGTGGGCGGCCGCCGGCTGCGAGATCCACCATCTCGTCTGCACCGACGGCTCGAAGGGCAGTTGGGATCCGAGCGAGGACCCGGCCCGCCTCGTGGCGCGTCGCCGGGAAGAGCAGCGGGACGCGTCCCGCGCCCTCGGCGGCAAGGGAGAGGTCGTCTTCCTGGGCTGGCCGGACGGCGAGCTCGAGTCCGGTGTGCGCCAGCGGTCCGAGATCGCCGGCTGGATCCGCAAGATCCGCCCCGACGTCGTGCTGGGCCACGACCCCTGGAAGCGCTACCGGCTTCATCCCGACCACCGCAATGCGGGCTTCCTCGTGACCGACGGGATCGTGGCCGCCCGCGACCCCCTCTTCTTTCCCGAGCACGACAGCACCCATCACCGGCCTTCGATGCTCCTCTTGTGGGAGGCGGACGAACCCGACCACGTCGAGGACGTCGCCGGCTACGAGGAGCACAAGCTCCGGGCGCTGTTCGCCCACCGGAGCCAGTTCCGCTCGACGATGGGCATCTCCTCAGACGAGGCACCACACGAGGACGACCCAGAGGTGTCAGGCTTCACGACGCGAGTGCTCGAGCGCCTCGGCGAGCACGGATCCCTCGCCGGTCTTGCGCGCGGAGAGGCATTCAAGCGGATCGACCGCCTGTAAGCCACCTCACCGCTGACGCGACACAGCCCCGGGCAACTGAACCGGGGCTGTGTCGCGCTACGAAACGATCGGTCTCAGCGCTTCTTCGCCGACCGAGCAGTGGCCTTCTTGGCGGGCGCCTTGGTAGCCGGGGCCTTCTTGGCGGGCGCCTTGGTAGCCGGGGCCTTCTTCACCGGGGCCTTGGCGGCCGCGACCCTCTTCATCGGGGCCTTCTTGGCAGGGGCCTTGGCTGCCGCCACCTTCTTGGCAGGGGCCTTGGCTGCCGCCACCTTCTTGGCAGGGGCCTTGGCTGCCGCCACCTTCTTGGCAGGGGCCTTGGCTGCCGCCGCCTTCTTGGCCGCCGGGGCGCTCGCCCCGGCCGCGTTCGGCTTCGGCAGCGCACCGCGAGAGTTCAGCTGGCTCTTCAGGGTCGCTCCCGGGGAGAAGGCCATCCCCTTCGAGGCCTTGATCCGGACTGCTGCGCCTGTCTGGGGGTTGCGACCAGTTCGAGCTGCCCGCTCGCGGAGCTTGAAGGTGCCAAAGCCCGTGATCCGTACCGCCTGTCCGCCGCGAACAGCAGACGTGATCTCGTAGAGAGTGTGCTCGATGGCCGCTTCGGCCTCGCGGCGACTCAGGCCCGACGACTCGCTCACCCGACCGATGAGCTCTGTTCTGTTCACCGTCACCTCCTGGTAGGACGCTTGAAGTTGTTCACATACAAGAGGAAATCCACAAGAAAATCAAGCATCCCCGCGCGAGGAAGCTCGGAGAGCCTTGAAATCGGGGGCCTTTCGGGGTGCACCGGGAGCTCTCGTCGCAATCGGCAGCGGAGGAGCGAGCCGGGACACTCCTTGTTTCACAAGGATGTCCTACTCAGTTCACCTGTCGCACGCGTCCCTGCCAGTACTGCTCGCGCAGCTTGAACTTCTGCAGCTTCCCGGTTGCCGTGCGCGGCAGCTCGTCACGGAACTCGACCGAAGTCGGGCACTTGAAGTGAGCGAGGACGCCGCGGCAGTGGGCGATGATCCCTTCCTCCGTCGCCTCTCCGTCGGGCCTCAGCACCACGAGGGCCTTCACCGTCTCCCCCCACTTGTCGTCCGGTACGCCGATGACCGCGACCTCCGCCACCGCCGGGTGCCGGTAGATGGCGTCCTCCACCTCGATGGAGGAGACGTTCTCGCCTCCGGTGATGATGACGTCCTTCTTCCGATCGGCGATCACGACGTACGCCCCGTCGAGGTAACCGCCGTCGCCGGTGCGGAACCAGCCGTCGACCAACACCTTGTCGCTCTCTTCCGGCTGCTGCCAGTAGCCGGCGAAGACGTGGTTGGACCTCGCGAGAACCTCGCCTTCCTCGTCGACGTCCATCCTCACGCCGATCGCCGGCACCCCGGCGCGCGACAGCCTGCGGGCTCGCTCTGCCGAGTCGAGTCCGTCGAACTCGAGCGGGGCACGGTTGATCGTGAGCAGTGGCGAAGTCTCGGTGAGACCGTAGATCTGGATGAACTCCCACCCGAGCTCGGTCTCGATGCGCTCGATCACGCGGCTCGGCGGTGGCGCGCCGGCGACCACCATCCGCACGCAGCCACCGCCGGGCACCGGTTCTCCTCGCTCCCGCCGGGCTTCGGCCGCCGAGAGGATGGCGGCCATGACGGCCGGTGCCCCGCAGAGCAGTGTCACCCCCTCTGCATCGATCCGCCGCAGGATCTCCTCGCCGTCGATCTTGCGGACGACTACATGGCGTGCCCCCATCCCCGTGGCGGCATATGGCATTCCCCATCCGTTGCAGTGGAACATGGGAAGGGTGTGCATCAAGACGTCACGGTCGGTGACGGTCGTGTGCCATCCGAAGGCCATGGCGTTCAGCGTGCAGTTGCGGTGCGTGAGCTGGACGCCCTTCGGGCGTGCGGTGGTACCGGAGGTGTAGTTCACCGAGCAGGTGGCGTCCTCGTCGGGCTCCCAGCCTCTCGGGGTCCTGCCCGGTGCGATCTCGGCGAACAACTCGGCGTCCTGCACGCCGTCGAGGACGATGCGGTGCCGGGCGCCCACCTCTGCAAGCTGCTCGTCGACCTCGGGGTCGACGAGCAGCACCTCTGACCCGGAGTGCTCGACGATGTAGCGCACCTCGGAGGAGTTCAGGCGGAAGTTGACCGGGACGAGCGCCCGCCCCGAACCGCTCACGCCGAAGTAGGCGATCATGAACTTCGCCGCGTTCGGGCTGACGATCGCCACCCGTCCGCCGACGGGCACGCCGAGGTCGTCGAGAGCGGCCGCCAGGCCGCGTGACCGTGCGGAGAACTCGCGGTAGGTGACTCGTCCGAGCCCTCCCTCGGTTCCCGGTTCGTCCACGATCGCCAGGCGGTCGGGATAGACGAGCGAACCACGGTCGAGAAAGTCCGAGATCGTCAAGGGAACGAACATCACTCCTGCTTAGCACCCGTTGTCCCCGACTTCAGGGGCCCGCGCCTCGGTCTCCCGGTGAGGGTTTGGATAGGTTACGAAGCCGTGACACCACGGAGGCCCGCAGCACCCGAGCCCCGTGGGGCTCAGCGTCACCTCGAACCGGGAAGAGCCAGGACGCTCCTCGTGTGGCGGGCGATCCGCTGGCGGGCGGGCTCGTCGGCCATGTTCTTCGCCGTCGCCGTGGCGGCGATCATGGCCGCCACTG
This sequence comes from Actinomycetes bacterium, assembly GCA_021797795.1. Classification (GTDB taxonomy): domain Bacteria; phylum Actinomycetota; class Acidimicrobiia; order Acidimicrobiales; family Bog-793; genus JAKACF01. The sequence continues at coordinate 18,710 of JAJZZB010000004.1, forward strand.
CCGGTCCGGTCTACCTGCGGGCGGCGGATCAGTCCCTCGTCGTCTCGACCCTCGAGCACGCCGGGGTGCTCGGCTCCGGCGTCACGCTCACGCCCGAGAACAACGGCATGCTGCCGCCGGCCGCGCTGGAGGCGGCGGCTGCGGCGGTTCCCGGCCGCAGCGGCGCCTCGCCGCGGGACCGCTTCTCGCCTGCCGTCACGACGGTCGACCTCGCCGGTCGCGTCTTCTCGCCGGTGTCGGGACTGGACGACATCATCCAACTCGTCTCGCGCACGGGAGCCTGCGCGCATCTGCGCCTTCAGGCTGGCCACTGCCCGCAGCGACCCGGCGAGGTCATGCTCTCCGCCAGGAGCGCGGCTGCCGTCCACGCAGGAGTCGGGAGCACCGTCGACATCGTCCCGCCCCACCGCGGCCGGGCCGTCGCCCTCGTCGTCTCGGGCCTCTTCGCCCCCGGCAGCCCGTCGGCGCCCGCCTGGTGGGGCCTCGACTACTTCCCCTTCGGCCAGACCCAGGGGCACACACCCCAGCTCGACGACGCCTTCGTCACCGAGCAGGGGGCGCTCTCGCTCACCTCACGCCTGCCGTCCTCGGACTGGCTCCAGCTGGCGCTTCGCCCCCGGCGGATCTCTGCCAGCGCAGTGCCGTCGGTTCTCGGCGGGCTCGCCGGATGGACCGAGACGCTCCAGACGAAGGACTCGATCCGCGTCGGCACGAACCTGCCGCGCGCTCTTGGCGCGGCCGAGAGCCAGGAGCACTTCGCCGAGACCATCGTCACGATGGTCTCGCTCGAGCTCGTCCTGCTCGCTCTCCTCGTCCTCTACGCGGTCGCCAGGGCGACGAGCGGACTGCGGGAGGCCGACGTCAGGGTGGCGGCCCTGCGGGGTCTCCCCCGCCGCCGCGTCGTGCGGCTCGCTCTGAGGGAGCCGGCCCTGCTGCTCGTCGCCGCCCTGCCGGTCGGCATCGGCCTCACCTATGCGCTGATGGCCGCCGTGGACCGCCATGTGCTCGGCGCGGCTGCCGGCAGCGGCCTCGACTCCCTCGCCCTCGAGGCCGCCCTGGCGGGATGCCTCGCAGGCATCGTCTCGGCCGCCCTCGGCTCGAGGGCGCTCCTCTCGGGTCAGGCTGCCGAGGAGCGCAGCGAGGCAGGCCGGCAGCGGAGGCTGCGCAATGCCGGCATCATCGACGCGCTCGGCGTGGCGCTGGCGGTGGCCGGCCTCGCTGAGCTGGTCGGCCAGAGCGGCCACCAACACCAGTCGGTCTCGCCCGTGGCGTACCTCGGCCCCGGGCTCCTGGCGCTCGGCGCCGGCGTTCTGGCCGCCCGCCTCGTTCCCCTCGGCTCCCGCCTGGCCGCGAACGCGCTCACCTGGTCGCGCCGCGGCGCCTCGATCCTCGCCAGCCGGAGTCTCGCCAGGCGAGAAGGTCTCGCCCGGCGGGTGCTCATCCCGACCATCGCCACCGGCCTCCTCGTATTCGCCGTGGCGGGTCTCACAGTCGCGAGCGCCAACCACGCCACCCAGGCGGAGTTCGCGGTAGGTGCTCCCGTCGTGCTCGACGTCCAGCCGGCCCCCGGTGTCAACCTCGTGACGGCCGTCCGCCACGCCGACCCGGGGGGCCACGAGGCCATGGCGGCCGCCGACATCTCGGCTCCTGACGGGCGGACGCTCGCCGTCGACGCCTCGCGCTTCGCAGCGGTGGCCTCGTGGCCCTCCGGGCTCACGGCTGCCTCCGCCGCCGAGGTGGCCCGCTCGCTCGTGGCGAAGGTGCCGCCGCCACGCATGATCCCGCCCGCCCGCAGCCTGGCGTTCTCGATCGACGTGCCACGTCGCCTGCAGCCGCTCCCCGATCTCCAGGTCGCGCTCTATGACGTCCGCAACGAGGGTCAGGTCGACCTCGACGTCGGTGGCCTCCGGCCGGGCCTGCACCGCTACCTCGTCCCCATCTCGGGCCTGTGCCCGTCTCAGTGCCGGCTCGACCAGCTCGTCATGAGCTGGACGGCGCCGACGCTGCGAGCGAGACCGGGGTCGGCGGCCGCCAAGCGGCTCCGCCTCGCCCGGGACTTCCCCTTCGTCCTCCGCTCGATCTCGGCCGTCGGGCCGGCGGGAGTGGCGCGCCCGGTGCGCGCCGAGCTGACAGCCTCGGGGACGTGGCAGGCAAACAGCGCCGCCTTGGTCTCGCCATCCCCCTCGGGCCTGTCGGTGCAGGCCGATCTTCTCAGCCCGAACGGTCAGGCCACCGTCTCCCCCTTCGACGTGCCCTCGGTCCTGCCGGCGGTCGCCACCCGGGCGCTCGTCAACCTCGACGCCTCGGCGAGCAGCCCCAACCAGGCCCTCGCCGTCGGGCTCGACCAGTCTCAGCTCACGATCGTGGCCCGCTCGATCGTGCCCGCCCTTCCCTCGGTCGGCGCCGACTCCTCGATGATCGACCTCGGCCTCGCCGAACGCGAGCAGGCCGGCCAGGCCCTCGGGGTCACCTGGCAGGTGTGGTGCCACCGGGCACCGAGCCCGGCCCTGTTGGGCCGCCTGCGCGCCGCAGGTGTCCGCCTCCTCTCCGCGCGGCGGGCGCGCACCGTGCTCACCGGTATCGACCACACCGGGCCCTCGTTCGGCTTCGACCTCTACGGCCTCGCAGCAGGCGGCGCGGCGCTGCTGGCACTCGGGGCCCTTCTGTTCGCCATGGCATCGGACGCGCGAGAGCGCCGCATCGAGTACAGCGGCCTCGAGGCGGTCGGCGTGCCCCGCTCCACCTTGCTCGGAGCCCTCCTCCTCGAGTCGAGCACGCTGAGCCTCGTCGGCGCCGTCGCCGGCACGGCAGCCGCCGCGCTCAGCTCGTACCTCGCTCTCCAGTTCCTACCGGAGTTTCCACCCGGGCGAGTCGGAGCCCCGCTCGCCGTCGGACTTCCCTGGGCGGTGGTCGCCCTCACGGGCGTCGCCATGTTCGTCGCTCTCGAGCTGGCGGCGGTCGCCGCAAGCCTGGTGCTCGTGCGCGGCGTCCGCCCGGAGCTGTTGAGGCTGGCCCGGTGACCGGGGTCCCGCAGCCGGAGTACATGCTCGAGGCGACGCCGGTCGACAACGCGCGGCCGCGCGCCGCCATGGACATCGAGTGCGTCTCGTTGGTCCATCTCTACCACCTGCCCGACAACGACGTCGTGGCGTTGCGGGGAGTCGACCTCGACATCGCAGCCGGGGAGCTGGTGGCGCTCCTCGGGCCCTCGGGCACGGGCAAGTCGACACTGCTGAGGATCATCGCAGGGCTCCTCAAGCCGTCTGCCGGGAAGGTCCTCGTCGGTGGCCGTGACGTCGCCAGGATGTCGGCGGCGGAGCTGAGGCGCTACAGGGCGGTCGACGTCGGCATCATCCTGCAGGACCCGCTCGCCAACCTGCTGCCCTACGCCACGGTGCTCGAGAACCTCGAGTTCGCCGCCGAGGGCGCCCGCGACCTCGAGTCGGCGCCGGCGCTCTCCGAGCGCGACCTCATCGCCCTGCTCGGCCTCGACGCCTACGCCGACCGCCCGGTGGCGACGCTGTCGGGAGGCGAGCAGCAACTGGCGGCGTTGGCGGCCGGGGCGGCGGCAGGCGGCCGGCTGCTCCTCGTCGACGAACCGACGAGCCAGCTCGACCCCCATGAGCGGGACCGTGTCTCGGCAGCTCTGCACGACCTCCACACCGGGAGCGGGGCGACGGTGGTCATGGTCACCCACGACCCCGAGCTCGCCGCCTCGGTCCCCCGCACGGTCACGATCCGCGACGGACGGGTCGGCGAGGAGGGTCGCCACGGCACCCAGTACGCCGTCGTCGGGCGAGACGGGACGGTGCAGCTCCCGCCAGACGTCCTCGAGCTCGTCCCGCCCGACACGCTGCTGCGCATCGTCCGGCACGCCGACCGCATCGAGCTGCAGCTCCCGGACGACGGGGGGGCCTCCGGCGAGGAAGGGGGCGTCCGGTGAGCACCACCCGGCTGCAGGCCGAGGGCCTGCGCCTGTTCCTCGGCGAGCGCCAGCTCCTCGACGGCGTCCATCTCGAGGCCAACGGTGGCGAGATGGTCGCGGTGACCGGTCCGTCCGGGGCAGGGAAGTCGACGCTGCTCCTCGTCCTCGCCGGCGTGCTCAGGCCCGACGAGGGTGCGGTCGCCTACTCGACCGAGGGCGGCGACGCCCCGGTGATCGGCCTCGTCCCCCAGACGCTCGCCCTCGCAGCAAGCCTCACCGCGGCTGAGAACGTCGCGCTCCCCGTCCAGGTCCGGGGCTGCGACGCGAAGGAGCTGCAGCAGCGGGTGGCCTCCTCGCTCGAGGCGGTCGGCCTCGGGGCGGCGTCGGACCGGCTGGTCACGGAGCTGTCCGGCGGCCAGCGCCAGCGGGTCGCCGTCGCTCGGGCGCTCGCCATGGCCCCGGACGTGATCATCGCCGACGAGGCGACCGCCGAGCTCGACGGCGACAACCAGCGGGTCGTGATGGACCTCCTCGAGGAGGAGGCGGGGCGAGGCGTCCTCCTCGTCCTCGCCACGCACGACTCGCTCGTCGCCGAACGCTGCGGGCGGACCTACCAGCTCGACGGCGGGCAGCTCCTGGCGGCCTCGTCGACCGGCGGGACGGCCGGATAGCAGCGGCAGCCGCCGCCGGGCGGTAGCTCGAACGGGGGCCGTGCGGCTTGCCTCTCGAGCGTGGACCCACTCGACGAGCTTCGGCGCGAGACGGCGGAACACGGCTACGGGATCCGGGTCGGCAACGGCAGCGGTGCTCGGGCGGCGTTCGTGCCGCCCGAGCACGGTCTCCTCGTCATCGGCCCACCGCGCTCGGGCAAGACCTCGTCGCTCGTCGTGCCGAACGTGCTGTCCGCCTGCGGGCCCGTCGTCGCCACCTCGACCAAGGCCGACCTGCTGCGCGCCACCTGCCATGCGCGCTCGCGCGTCGGGGAGTGCCTGCTGTTCGACCCGGGAGGGCGCACGCCACCGCTGGCCGGCGTTCGCACTGTCGGATGGTCGCCGCTTCTCACCTCCCACGACTGGGACGGCGCCACGTTGCTCGCCCAGACGATGGTGCTGACCGCCCGCCCCGCCTCAGAGCACGGGGAGGCCTACCACTGGAGCGAGCGGGCACAGGCGCTCCTCGCGCCGGCCTTCCACGCGGCTGCGCTCGACGAGATGGGGATGGCCCGGCTGGCCGCCATGGTCGACCGGCGCCAGGGAGCCGAGCTTCGAGCCGTCCTCGCCCGCCACGACGTGGAGATCCCTCTTCGCACACTGGAGGGCATTCTCGAGACCGACGAGCGCGAGCAGAGCGCCATCTGGTCGACCGCCGCCTCCATCCTCTCGGCCTACCGGTCCGAGCGTGCGCTCGCGTCGACCACACCCGAGGGCGTCGACTTCGACGGCCTCGTGAGAGGGGGAGACACCCTCTACCTCTGCTCGGGGTCCGAGGCGCAGCGCCAGGCCGCCCCGCTCGTCGCCGGGTTGATCCGCGACGTCCGGGCGGCGGCCTACCGGGCTGCGGCCGTGGGTGAGCTCGGATATGCCTGCGGCTCGCCGCCGCTGCTTCTCGTGCTGGACGAGCTCGCCAACATCGCGCCGCTGCACGACCTGCCCACTCTCGTCTCAGAAGGGGGGAGCCAGGGCGTGGTGACGCTCGCCTGCCTGCAGGACCTGAGCCAGGCCGTCGCCCGCTGGGGGCGTCTCGGAGAGGGCTTCCTCAGCCTGTTCAACACCAAGGTGGTCTTTCCCGGCGTCGGCGACACCCGTACCCTCGAGGCCTTCTCCCTCCTCGCAGGCGAGCACGAGGTCGAGTCCGTCACCCGCACCGAGGGCGATCGCCTGACGGGGCTCGCCGGCCTGCTCGGTGCCCGCCACCCGCAGCGGCGCAGCGTCGGCACCCGCAAGGAGCGCCGGTTGCCTGTCGACCTCATCGCCCGCGGGCTCCCGGGTCACGCCCTGTGCATGGACGGGGCATCCCCCTCGTTCGTGGAGATGCGGCCGTGGTGGCGGGACCGGGTGGTCCGGGCGGCGGCCGGCCACACACCCGGGCAAGCCCGGGAGCGGGGCGGCGCCACCGGGCCGAGCGGGCCCGCGCTCTCGCGTGCCGGCGTCGCACGAGGAGGTCGGTGAGGACCCCGCGCCCCGTGGGGACTGACGAGCCGGCACCAGTCTCCTGCGGCGCGGTCGACCGTCACGAACTCCGATCTGCCGGGCCCCGGGGCCGGTCGAAGAGACGACCACGGGGTCGCACGGGACCGATCGCATGCGGGCGGCGAGGGGGACTGGGCTCGCCCAGATGGTCGCACGTCGAGCCCCCGGCCTCGGCCCGAGCCCGTCGGCGGGACGGCCCTCACCCGGTCGTATCCGTTGTCGGCCACTCTCACCCACCCGTCCGGTGCGACTACGAGATCACGTGAAGCCCAGCGGCCCGCTCCCTCGCCGTTCGCTCCGCCCCCCACGGCCCGCACCGAGCCGTCTCCGCCGGCGGTGGCGACCCGTTACCGGAGCCGGTCGACTGCATGCAGCCGGCCCCCGCGCTCGAGATCGCGTCAGGCCGGCCAGAAAGGGTGCCGACCGCCACGCCTCGCCCCCGACGGGATGCCGGTCGCCACGGCCGTCGAGACGCAACCGGCCCTGTCCCTCCGCCAGATGGCGCCCTGCCTCGGCAGCGACCAGGGCACGCCGCCGTCTTCTGCCACCGCGACGCCGCCGACCGACGGCGCCGCGGTGGGCTCACCCGAGGCGGTGCAGAAGGCGCCGTCTCGCCTGCCGCCATCGATCGGGCAGGCGCGGCGGCGGGAGAGCTCGGCTCCTCCGCTCGCCGGCACACCGGTCGGCGAGCGGGGGCAACCCCGAGTGGCGGTATCGGCGAGACGTGACCGCCCGGCGACTGGAGGTCGCACCCGACCGGGCGCGGGGCGAGGCAGGCGACGTCGAGGATCAGTGGTGCTCGCCTCGGCGCTCCTGCCGGGTCGGGCCCTGGCGTCAGGCGCGGCGGAAGCCGAGTGCAGCGGCTGCGTCCAGCTTCAACATCGACGGGTCCCACGGCGGATCCCACACCACGGTCACCCTCACCTGCCCCGCATCGCCGAGCGCCGCCTCGACGGCCGCCCGGGCCATGACGGGAAGGCTCTCCGCTGCGGGGCAGCCGGGGGTGGTGAGCGTCATCTCGACCGCCAGCACCCCGTCCTCCTCGGCGACGGAGTACACGAGGCCGAGCGAGACCACGTCGAGACAGAGCTCGGGGTCGTAGACCGTCGAGAGCGCCTCGAGGGCACGCTCGACCCGTGCGGTCGTCCCCGCTCCCGGTCCGCCCGCACCCTCGACATCGGCGTTCACGCCGGCCTCCTGAAGGTCACCTTCCAGTCGCCGCCGCCGAGCGACTCGGCGTCGTAGGCGAACCCCTCCGAGGACAACACACCCTCGAGCGGCACCGGCTCGAAGGGAGCGAGCACGACGAGATCCTCACCCTCGGAGAGGGCGGCGACCGCCGACATGATCGTGGCGAACGGCTCCTCGCCCGCCGCCAGGATCGAACGCGCATCGACGATGGCCATGATCACTCCTCTCTCCCGGGTGCATCGGGAACATTTTTTCTAGTCTTAACTAGATCTTACTCGACACTGGGGAGGATGCAAGGGTCGAAGCGGGCCTGGTGAGGCGTTGTTCTGGTATAGACTAGATATTCATGGAGACGGCCACGCCGCCCGACGACGAGCTCCAGCGCGAGGCCCGCGCCCTCGGGGACCCCACCCGGCACCGCCTCTTCCGCTACATCGCGGACGCCCCACAACCCGTCGGCGTGGCGGAGCTCACCGAGTTCGCCGGGCTCAACCACAATGCCGTGCGCCAGCACCTCGCCATCTTGAGACAAGCCGGGCTCGTCATCGAGGAGACCGAGGCACGCTCTCGTCCGGGGCGGCCCCGGTTGCTCTACCGCCTGAACCCGGATGGCTCCGGTCGATGGGGGACCGACAGCCCGTACGCGTGGCTGGCACGGCTCTTGAGCGAGGCGGTCCGCCGCCGGCAGCCGCCACGGGTGGTCGGGCGCCGGGAAGGCCAGAGAGAGGCTGCCCGTGTCGCCGGCACCGCTGATCCCGTCGACCTGCTCGAGAGCGAGATCACCCAGCGGGGCTTTCGGCCCTCGCGCTCGGAGAAGGGGCAGCGGATCGACTTCCTCCTCGGCCGCTGCCCGTTCGCAGACGTGGCGGAGACCGACCCGGCCACGGTGTGCCAACTCCACCTCGGACTCGCCGAGGGCCTCGCCGGGGCGCTCGGCGGCCTCGAAGTGGAGCGGCTCGTCCCGAAGAACCCGCGCCGGGCTGGATGCCGGCTGAGCCTCCGCCGAGACGCCGGGGCACCTACGAGCTGAGCGGCGATCCGGCGCACGCGCCGGTCGCGCCGGTCCGGTTGTCGGGTCCCGGGCCTTCCACACGCGACCGGACCGAGCGGCGGGGCCTGGGGACCCGGAGACGCCACACACCGCGCGCTCGCGGAAAGCAGGCGGCCCGTGCACGGGTCGCCCTTTTTTCTAGTATCTGTTAGATTTACACGGCAACAGACGAGGAGGAGAGATGACCGTCACCGACACCGAGGCCTTCGAGGCCATGGTGAGACACCACCGCCAACTGCTCGAGGACGTCGCCGGGGCGGTGACCGGCCTCGGACGCGCCGTGGCCGAAGGCAGCTCCTACGAGCGGTCCGCTGCGGAGCTCGTGGCCGTCATCGCCGGGGAGGTGCTGCCGCACGCCCTTGCCGAGGAGGAGTCGATCTACACCGCCGCCTCGGGACTCGCCGAGCTCGCTCCGCTCGTGAGAGAGATGTCCGGCGAGCACGCCGAGCTCGCCGCCATGACCGAGCGGATCGCCACCGCCTCTGACGGTCCGGCCGCCGCCGGCGAGGCCGCCGCCTTCCAGTCGCTGTTCGCCCGCCACGTCGACAAGGAGAACGAGCAGATCCTCCCGGCCCTGGCACGCGACCCAGGAGTCTCGCTCGCCGGTCTTCTCGAGCAGATGCACAGCCGCCTCGTCGCCTCGGGCGCCGACGACCGCACCGGCGAAGGGCCCGGGCTGGAGGATCGCCTCGTCGAGCTTCTCCTCGCCGCCGCCGACGAGCTCGTCGGCTCGGGAGAGGGTGATCGGGGCTGCCGCCTGGCGGCGTCCACGTGGGCAGCGCTGCGGACGGCTCGCCCCGACCTCGCCCAGAAGGTCACCGCCGCCCTCCACCGCCTCGCACGCGCCGTCCCCAGCGCGCCCGTCTCGCTGCAGGCGCGCCACGGCGAGCTTCCGGTCATGCCGGTGCTCGACGTACGAGAGCTCGCCCCTGCGCGGCGCCACGAGGCGATCTTCGGCGCCTTCGACGCGCTCGCACCACAGGGCCGCTTCGTGCTCGTGAACGACCACGACCCGAAGCCGCTCCGCTACCAGTTCGAGGCCGAGCATCCCGGCGAGTTCAGCTGGGAGTACCTGGAACGAGGGCCGCGCACCTGGCGGGTGCGGATCGGGCGCGAGTCCGCCGTCCACGCAGGCTGACACCGCTGCGGGCGGGGTCCCCGACGGTGGGATCCCCGCCCGTGCACCGCGTGGATCCGCTCCCGCCCTCGCCGGCGAGCTCGGGTGATGGGAGCCGGCGCGGCTTCAGCATCAACAGCGGCGTGAGGGAGAGGTTCACCGCGGTGACGAGGCCGGTCACGGCGAGCAGCGCGCCGGCGGCCACGGTCGCTGCCGGGAGCCGTCCGGCCAGTCCGGCGCAGAGCGCGGCGACGGCGGTGGTGACGGTCAGGTGGGAGAGCCCGGCCGCCCGGCGGGAGTAGAGGTCGGCGAAGGCGAGCGGGCGCCCCGAGGGCCCTGTCGTGACGCCCCGGGAGCGAAGAGCCGTCCAGACGACGAAGGGCACGACCTTGTGAGCGTGGCCGACGAGAGCTTCGAGCAGCCAGCCGGCGAAGGCGGCGACAGAGGCCGCCACGAGCGCCACGCCCTCTCTCTCGTCGCCCGGCAGGACGAACGCGCCCGCCAGCGCGAAGCCAGCGCCGACGGGGAGCCATGCGGCCGAGGTCAGGACGTAGGCGAGATGCAGGTCGGCACGCCGGCGTCGGTGGGCGACGTAGGTGGCGAGCGAGACGAGGTGGGCCACGAGGCCGACACCGGCGAGGGCGGCGCCGGCTGCGGCGAGCGGGACGATCCCGAGCAGCACCCCCGGCGCGGCGAGCGCCACCCCCGCCGGGAGGGCGAGAACCGCGACCGATCCCGCCCGGTGCCGGCCGGGGAGGTGGGCGAGGAAGAACATCGGCCACAGCTTCTCGGCGACGGCGACGTAGCTGAGGCCGAGCCACCAGAACAGGCCCACGAGCGCGTGAGCGAGGACGACGTGCCCGGACAGCTCGAACCAGCGCCCACTCCGGTCGACCAGGAAGACGAGGCCGAAGCCACCGGTGAGGGCCAGTCCGACAAGGGCGAGTCGCAGGCCCACGACCTCCATGCCCTTGCCCCGAACCGAGAGCGGCGCCGAGAGGTTGGCGAGGATGACGGCGAACGCCACTCCTGCGAGGCCTCCACCGGCTCCGATGAGCCACTCGTGACCGAGTGCGAAGCCGAGGGGCAGGGACCAGGACGCCGCCGTCCAGGAGGCGAAGGTCATCCAGGCGAGACGGATCGAGCGCAGCGGGCGGCCGGTGACCACCGGCACGAACTGGTGCATGGCGCCGAGCACGCCCGTCGAGAGCGTCGCCAGCAGGCCGAAGTGGGCGGCGGCCACGACCGGATCGGCGGTCGGGTCCCCGGCGGCGGCGGTGCCTGCGAGCGCCAGGGTCACCCCGCAGGCGGCCAACCCGAGCGCGGCGGCCGCGAAGAACGCCAGCGGGACCGACGGCGGGGGGACCGCGCCGGGCACGCCGGCGGGGCGCCCCTGCCAGCTCCCCGATCCCTGCGTCCCACTCGCCTGCGGGCTGGTGTCGCTCATCGGCCACTCCTCCTCGCTCATCGATATTCTAGTCTAGGCTAGATAAACAATGTGGTCCGGCTCCCTCGGGCCTCGCGCGGACCCGGGGAGTCGACGACCCACAGGGGTGCCCGCGGCGGACGCCTCCCCCGGTCGTCCCGGCCGAGCGCTCACCTGCCGAGTGCCCCACGGCCCGGAGCGTCCCGCCCCGGGCCGCGACGCTCGAGACCCGTGCTCCTCGACGCTTCTTCTCGCCCGCCGGCGATGCGCTCCGCCCGGAGCACCAGCGGGGGTGCGCCCGCGTCGCCAAGGTGGTGGCCGGAGAACCAGGTCCGCTCCGCACGATCCCGCCAGGCTGCACGACCGCTCGGATCGACAGGAGGGCGGCCGAGGGCGGCGGCGAGAGACGGCGGCCGGACCGCCTCGAGAAGTCGCCCGAGGGTCGCGCCGGTGGGAGCAACGAGGACATGGGTGCGCTCGACCCGTTCGAGCATGGCGGGCGAGACCTCCAACGGGGCGACGCCACCCACCACGACGAGCTGACGGACGCCGTCCCGCCCGCTTCCGGCCAGCTCCGAGCCGACCCGCCGGGCGTCGACGACAGGGCACCTCGCCGCCAGGGCGGCCGCCAGAGCGCGATCGGCCACGGCGACGACCGACGGCCTGTCCGCCCCGGTCCCCGCCAGCTCGAGGACCTCCTCGCAGGCAGACGAGGCGTCTGCCACGAGACGGACCTCCACCCGGTCGCCAAGCTGTGTCCGCCCGGCGGTCGCCCGAGCCGGCCGTCCCGACCCCGGTTCGAGCGGCCTGGCCTGCTCGAGCACGCGCTCGAACAGGAGAGAGCACTCGAGCGAGCTGCGGCCGGCAAGCAGGACCGCCGACGCGCCGGTGGCGGCACAGGCGCCGAGGGCCGAGGCGACCTCGTCGTGGAGCATCCTCCCGGCATCTGCCAGCACAAGTCGATCTCCGGTCACAAGCGACCCGGCCAGCTCGGAGACCCTCGCCACCGGGAACGTCTCGATGCCGGTGGCCGACTCGAATCCCCTGGCGGCCCGGCCCCCGGGGGCGAGCGCCACGACCCGCCCTGCCCCGCCGGCGAGGCGGGCGGCGGCATCGAGCGCCCCGAGACGCTGCCGTGGCCCGTAGCAGAGGAGCTCGGCGCCGGTCAGGCGCAGCTGCTCCGCGAATTGGGCGGCGGCGGCCCGGGCGGAGCGGAGGTGGGCTGGCGTGGTGAACCGCTCACCGACCTTGGCCACCGCCGCACTGGCGAGCACCTTGTCGACGTCGCCCGCGATCTGCTCGATGGGGGCGCCCCCACGGAGGCTCGAGGCGCGGGCGACGAGGAGCGCGTCCCGGTCGAAGGTGCCATCGACCCACCCGGCTCCGGTGAGCCATGAGAGGTCCCCCCGCGGGATCCGGCCGTCGGCGCCACCGTGTCCTTCGGCGCGCCCTCCGGCAGCCTCGGCGACCCGGCTGGCCGACAGCCCGAGCCGGTGGCCGCGTTCCAGCCATTCCTGGCGCAGCGCGTCGTAGGGTCGGGAGCGGTCCTTTGGTGGGCGGAGCGCTTCGGCGACCACCGTGTGGGCGGCGGGGCCGCGCAGGCCCTCCGCCCGGAGCGCCGCCTCGATGATCCGGCTCTGGCGCGAGAACTCCCGCACCGCAGCCCTCGAGACACCCACCACCTCGGCGTAGTCGCGGCGCACGGGACCGAACGCCACCCCACCTCGTGAGAGCTCCCAGCGCAGCTGTGCCTCGAACAGCGCCCGCAGCGGGCGCTGGGCGCGGTAGATCCTGCGGCCGTCGAGGGCACCCCACTGCCCGTCTGCCGCCTGCGCCAGGTTGGCGATCAGCACGTGGGCGTGAAGGTGCGGGTCGTTCGCCCTGCTCGTGCGATGGGGGAAGCAGGCCGCCACGACACCGTCGAGCGCGAGCGTCGAGACGACGCCAGCGCGGCGACGGCGCGTCCTCGCGATCTGCTCCTCGAGGTAGCCGATCGTGGCCTCGACGGCGGCCCGGTGGGCACTCTCGACACGTCGCGAGACCGCCGGATCTCCGAGCCCGCACAGCAGGCTGACCGACTTCGGAGCCGACAGGACGACATCGAAGCCAGCGACGGCACCGGTGCGGGCCGCCTGCCGGCGGAGGCGCTCACCGGTGCTCGGATGGCGACCGGTGCACACCGCCCGCACCTCGGAGGGGACCGGGGTGGCGATCAGCCCGAGCGCTTCGCAGCCTCGGCCGAGCCAGTACGGGTCCGGCTCGACGAGCCCTTCGGGCCGGTCGGTCGTCGAGCGGACGGTGCCGAAGTAATAGCGCTCGGCACCCTGGCGGACCTTGGCGATGCGCAGCATGCCGAAGCGTCCCCGCACGGCCTCACGCTCCACCTCTCCTCGCTCTCCCGGCCCGCCTACCGGGTGACGGCTCAGTCCGGGCGGTACCGGTGCAGTGCCCGCTCGGCGGCATGCCCGGGCACCTGCCTCAGCTCCGGCGGGGAGAGCACCTCGGTCCCCGGCCCGAGCCGGAGCAGCAGTCGTCCGAACCAGCCCTCGGCGTCGCCGACCAGGATGTCGGCGGCGAGGCGGCCGTCGGACAGCTGCTCGATCGGCGAGGCTGCGACCTGGTCCACCCCGAGCTCGGAGGCGGGCGGGAACGCGATGCGGGCCTTCACGGTGTTCGGGCCCCCGAGGAACGCGAAGGGGCCGGCGAGCGCCTCGTCGAGCGACTCGGGCGACTCGAAGGAGACGCCCGTGCCACGACAGCTCGTGACCCGGTCGACCTGGAATCGGCGGAGGTCACCGACGAGGTGGCAGAACCCGTCGAGGTACCAGCGACCCTCCCGCAGCACCACCTGATAGGGGTCGACCTGGCGGAGCGTCGCCTCGGTCGCGGAGCCAGAGAAGTACCCGATCTCCACCCGCTCGCGGAGATGGGCCGCCTCCTGCAGCTCGCGCAGGTGTGCGGGCTCGGGCACCTCCATCGAGAAGCGGGACTCGCCGAGCACCGACTCGAGCTTGGCGAGCGCCGAGCGCAGCGCACCCTCCTCGTCGGCCCCGGCGACCTCGAGGAGTGCCTTGGCGGCCGCCGCCAGGGCAAAGCCCTCCTCTGGGCTGAGGCGGCGGGGCCGGGCGAGGTGGCCGAGGCCGAAGGCCGACACCCTGTCCCCTTCGACGATGAGCTCGATCAGCTGGTCGGGGGTGTAGGGCGGCACGCCGCAGCAGGCCGCCAGCTCGAGGTCGTGGACGAGCTCCTCCTCGCTCATCTCGAAGCGCCGGGCGAGGTCGCCGATCTCGGCCTCCTGCACTCGGGCGAGGTGGACGAGCACGGCGAGCAACCGGCGTAGGCGCGCACCGGCGACGGGCACCGCCGAGGCGCCGGCGAGGCGCCGGCGCGTGCCACCGGCCTCGCCGGAGCTGGTGCTCGTCACCTGCGGGGGCTCCCCGCCGGGCGCCGTCGGCCCGCCCGCCATGGCCGAGAGCCGGGCGACGACCGCTTCTCTCAACGGTGCCGGCGCCCTCACGACGGCTGCGTCCCCGAGTCCGGCCGCCCAGGAGACGAAGGCGTCCTCGTCGCCGACGGCAAGGTGGAGAACGACGCCGCCCTCGTCAGTCCAGCGGGCGACGGCGGATCCGGGGACGAGCGACGCCACCTGCCGGGCGAGGCGGGGGTCGATCTCGACCTCGGCCATGGGATGGGCATCCACCGGGTCGCCACCGAAGGGAAGGAGGTTGATCTCCGCTCCGAGGTCGAAGTCCGGCGGCGGCTCGAAGCCACCCGGCTCGCCGAGCACCGGCTCGCTCTCGAAGCGGTCGACCCGGAAGGTGCGCATGGCGCCTCCCTCGCCGCTCGTGCGGTCGCGGGCGACGAGGTACCAGGCGGCCTGGCGGAAGGTGAGCCCGTACGGCTCGACCTCGCGCCCACGGCCGTGGTAGCCAAAGCTCAGCGTGGCGGCCCGCCTCAGCGCCTCGTGCACGGCTCCGAGCGCCGGCACCGAGGGCAGGACGGCGATCGGCGCGTCGAGGCGCGTGCCGAGCCCGTGGCCGAGGGTGGACAGGGCGTCCTTCCCGGCGCTGCCACCGAGCTTCACGGCTGCCACGGCGAAGGCGAGGGCCGTGGCCTCGGTGTCGTCGAGGCCGAGCTCGGGGAGGTAGTAGTCCTCGGGCCGGACGAGGTAGCCGATCTGCTCCTCGGCCTCGATGGGCGCCGTCGCCACCGGCACGCCGAGCTCGCGAAGCGCCCGCTTGTCCCGTTCGAAGGCCTGGCGGGCCGTCTCCTTGCCCTCCGGGTAGCCCTGCACCTTCTCGCGGATCTCGCGCAGCGACAGCGGCCGCTCGGTGTCGAGCAGCACGAGCATCAAGTTGGTGAGCCGCTCGAGGCGGTCGTGACGCGGGGGCGGGGGCACGAGGCGATGGTACGCGGGCCGCGCCGGGACTTGTGGCGGGCTCAGGCCCCGAAGGGTGCCTCCTGCACGCGGGCGACCGCCCCCTCGTCACCATCGAGCTGCACCCTGGCGACGCGGCCCCGCCCGAACAGGTAGAGGACGAGCTCCTGGGGGCCGGCCGTCATCGTGACGAGCGGTTCGCCCGAGCGGGCGGTCACCGAGCCGAAGCCGGGCGCCACGAGCACGAGGCCGGCCCCCCGCAGCTTGCGGGCGAGGAGCCGGGCGCCACGGCGCAGCGCTCTCCACAAGGCGGCGTCGAGGGCGGCGTCCTCTCTCGGCTCGGCGGCCGTCGGCCCTGCCCGGAGGACGTCCTCGTGGTGGACGAAGTACTCGACGGTGTTCATCTGCTCGTCGAGCGGCCGGACGAGTGCCGGCGGCCCCGAGGCGAGGCGCCGGATGAGCTCCTCGTAGCCGAGGGAGCGCTTCGCCTCGTCCATCGCCGACTGCGTCGTGGCCTTCAGCTGGGGAACGAGGATGCCGGCGGCGGCGACCGGCCGGCGCTCGCGGATGTACAGGTGGGCCGCCAGGTCGGCGGTCGTCCAGCCCTCGCAGAGCGTCGGAGCGAGCGGCCCGCGCTGGTCGAGCAGGCTGCACAGGGCGGCCCGCTCCGACTGGGCGATGGAAGATGGCGTGGGCGGCATGGTCGTCCCTTCTCGCAGGCGGCCCTGTTGGACGAGCGGGCGCCGTCTCACCGTAGCGGTGCCGTCGGCGCGATAGACCTTGCCTCCATGGCTGAACCACAGATCCTCGCCACGAGCGGCGGGATGGTGCCGAGCGGGCGCGGTCAGTTCCAGTGGCGCTTCGGGGGGCTGCTCCGCTACGCGCTCGAGCTCTCCGGCGCCGATCGGCCGAAGCTCTGCTTCCTCAACACCGCCACCGGCGACGACGACGCCCGGCTCCTCGCCTGTTACGGGGCGGCCGCCGGCGAACCGGTCGAGGCGAGCCATGTGGCGCTCTTCCCCATGCCGAACGTCGAGGACCTCCGGGCCCACCTGCTCGCCCAGGACGTGATCTGGGTTGGCGGCGGCTCGGTGGCCAACCTGCTCGCCCTCTGGCGGGTCCACGGGCTCGACGCCGTCCTCGGGGAGGCCTTCGAGCGCGGCGTCGTGCTTGCCGGCGTGAGTGCCGGCTCGCTGTGCTGGCACACCGGCGGCACGACGGACTCCTTCGGGCCGGAGCTCAGCCCCGTGACGAACGGCCTCGGCCTCGTCCCCTACGGCAACGGCGTCCACTACGACTCCGAGCCACAACGCCGTCCCCTCCTCCAGCATCTCGTCGCCACGGGTGTGCTCCCGCGCTCGTACGCCACCGAGGACGGCGTCGGGCTGCACTACGTCGGCTCGGAGATGCGCGAGGCGGTCACCGAGCTGCCGGGTCGCCGCGCCTACCGGCTCGAGTCCGACGGCAACGGAGGGGTCGTCGAGACCGCGCTCTCGACCCGGCTGCTCGACTACTGAGCGCCGCCGTCCACCCGGCGCTCGTGGTCGAGAAGCCACTGCTTCAGCTCGAGTCCGCCGGCGTAGCCGACGAGCCGGCCGTTCGAACCGATGACGCGATGGCACGGGAGCACGATCGGAAGCGGGTTCCGCCCGTTCGCCGCCCCGACCGCCCGCACCGCGCTCGGGCGGCCGACCCGCGTCGCCTGGGCTGCGTAGGTGGAGGTTCTGGCGTACGGGATCTCGCCGAGGGCGAACCATGCCGCCCGTTGGAAGGCGGTCCCGGCAGGATCGAGCGCAAGCTCGAACTGCCGCCGCTCGCCGGCGAAGTACTCCCTCAGCTGATCCTCCGCCACCGCCAGCGCCGCCGGCCTCGCCTCGAGAGCCCGGTCGAGACGGGGGCGGGCCTCGGCCGCCAGACCGGGGAGCAGGACCTGGTGGAGCGCGGTCTCGGTCCCGACGAGCACCATCGTGCCGACCGGCGTCTCGAGCGTCCACCACAGGTCACGCTCCGCCAGAACCCCGACCGTCGTCATGCCACGTCCTCCTTGTCCTCGGGTCGGCCGGCTTCGAGCGAGGCGGCCCAGAGATGCTGCACGCCGTAGGCCCGGTACGGACGCCAGCGCTCCGCCAGCGCGAGCGACGACCGGGGATCGGCCCGTCGGCCGAGGCGCTCCAGCGCCCGGCGCACCCCGAGATCGCTCGGCAGGTAGGCGTCGGGGTCCGACAGCGCTCGCATGCGGATGTAGGCGACGGTCCAGGGCCCGATGCCCGGGATCGCGAGCAACCGGGCCGAGACGACCTCGCGGTCGGCTCCGGGTCGCAGATCCACCTCGCCGCCCGCCACGGCCGCCGCCAGTGAGACGATCGCCCGCCCTCGTCCGGACGGGACGGCGAAGGCCGCCGGCGGCAGCTCTGCGATCGCCTCGGCAGAAGGGAAGAGCCGTACGGGACCGGTCTCGGCGCCAAAGCGCTCGGGAAGCGGCTCGCCGTGTGCCGCCGCCAGGCGGCCGGCGAGCGTCCTCGCGCCGGCGACGCTCACCTGCTGGCCGAGGAGCGCCCGCACAGCGAGCTCGCTGCCGTCGACGTGGCCGGGAACCCTGAGGCCTGCCAGGGCGACCACGCTCGAAGCGACAAGCGGGTCGGCCGACAGCACCTCGGCAACGGCTTCCGGATCTGCATCGGCGTCGAACAGGTGGCGGAGCCGGGCCATTGCCGTCGTCAGATCCCTCAGGTCCGACAGCTGGAGCCGGGCCGTGAGGAACGGCTCGTCTCCCCGGGGCGCGAGGACCTCGGCGACGGCCGGGCCGTGTGGCAAGGCGAGCGATCGCCGGTAGCGCGAGGAGTCTCCGGCTTCCACCCCGGGCACCGCCCGTCTCGCGAGGAACGAGAACAGGGGCGTCGCCGCGTACGGGCGACGGAACGCGAGCCGCAGCGTCAACGTCCCGGCGGGCGCGGGCGCGGCGGTGGGCCGCCTCGCCCGGGCCCGCAGGGAGAGGGGAGGTTCGTCGAAGACGGCCCGCACGGTGGCGTTGAACTGCCGGACGCTGCCGAAGCCGGCAGCGAAGGCCACCTCGGCCGCTCGGAGCTCTGTCGTCTCGAGCAGCAGCCGGGCGGTCTGGGCCCGCTGGGCGCGGGCGAGCTCGAGTGCCCCCGCTCCGACCTCCGCGACGAGGAGGCGGTTCAGTTGACGCGTGCTGTAGCCGAGGTGGGACGCGAGGCCGGCCACCCCGTCACGATCGACGACCCCGTCGGCGAGGTCGCGCATCGCCCGTGCCACCACGTCGCCGCGGCGGTTCCACTCGGGCGAGCCGGGCGATGCGTCGGGTCGGCAGCGCTTGCACGCACGGAACCCGGACCGCTGGGCGGCCGCCGCCGTCGGGAAGTACCGGAGGTGCTCGCGCCGCGCCGGCGTCGATGCGCAGCTCGGGCGGCAGTAGATGCCAGTCGAGGTCACCGCCACGAAGAACCAGCCGTCGAAGCGGGCGTCGCGGCTGCGCACCGCCCGGAACCAGAGCTCGTGATCTCCCACCCGGCCAGTATCCCAGCGGGCGGGCCGGGGAGCTGGCGGGAATCGGACATGCGGTTCGCCCGGTGCGACCAGGGGTAGGGCGCGACGATGGAACGCGAGACGATCAAGCACGGCGCCCGCGAGGACGACGACCTCGCCCGTAGCGTCGAGGGCCTCGTGCGAGGTGCGCCGGTCGAACCGAGGTCCGAGGAGAGCCGCCGGGCCGAGGACCCCGGCGGCGACGCCGAGCTCCAGGCGGGGCTGCGGCCCGACGTCCGCTCCGCCGGCGAGCTCGACGAGCTCGACCTCGAGCACCGGACGGAGCTCGCCAGGCTGCTGACCGGCCTCCACTACCCGGCGAGCAGGCAGGAGATCGTCGCCCTGGCCGAGCGGAACGGGGCCGGCGACGAGCTCGGCGAACGCCTCCGCCGGCTGCCCGGTGGACGCTTCGACCTGCTCGAGGCGATCTGGGAGGCCTTGGGCGGCCAGCCGGACTGAGCTCAGGCGAGGTGGCGCACGACCGCTGCCACCCGATCGAGTGCGTCGAGGCGGGGACGCATGACGGCGGAGGCCTCCTGCCACACAGGACGGGTCGGCTCCCTGCCCGAGCAGGGCTTGAACTCGCTGTGGGCGAGGCCGGGGCACAGGGGCTCACCCTCGCCCGGTCCGGCGCCGCTCCTCGTAGGGCACACCGGTGAACTGGAGCACGAAGCGTTCGTGACCGAATAGACGGCCTCGCCCGGCACGGGCTGGAATGCCGCCACCGACGAGACGTTCACCACGGCGCCGCCTCGCCGCTCGAAGCATGCGTCCTTCGAGGCGGGGGTCCGCTCGGCGCGCGGGGCGATGTTCGGGAGGACGACCTCGAGGTACTCGCTCGGGGGGTGCCGGCGAACTCGCCGTCGGACCCCCGTCCGGCGTTGTTGGCAGCGCGTCGATCGTCGGCACCGGGGCGAGCCGGGTGGCGACTTCGCCCACCGCCTCTTCGGTGAGGTGCGGCGAGGAGAACCTCGGCGGCGGCCCTGCGCGAGAGGTCGTGGGCCGCTTCCCGAGGCCGGGCGCGTCACTGGTGACGAGGAGGAGATCCCCCCGCCGCGCCGGCCGCGCGGCCGGTGCCGACCAAGGCACCGGCGGCGAGGAGACGCTCACGCCTCGGGTCGGCCACCGAGCTGGCGCTGCCGGTGACGCGTCGGCCCTCCACCGTGCAACGCTACGGGCATGCCCCTTCACGCCAACGAGACCGCGCCGGAGCGTGCCTTCGAGCCGGTCGCCGTCCGTCCCCAGTTCGCGCAGGCCCTGGAGACCGGGGAGGTACCGAAGTACGCCCTCGCCGACGACCCGATGCCTGCGTCGACCGCCTATCAGATCATCCACGACGAGCTCATGCTCGACGGCAACGCCCGGCTCAATCTCGCCACCTTCGTCACCACCTGGATGGAGCCGGAAGCACGCCAGCTCATGGCCGAGTGCGCCGACAAGAACATGATCGACAAGGACGAGTACCCCCAGACCGCCGAGCTCGAGCGCCGCTGCGTCAACATCCTGGCCCGCCTGTGGCATGCCGACGAGAGCGAGGAGGCGACCGGCTGCTCGACGGCCGGCTCGAGCGAGGCGTGCATGCTCGGCGGCTTGGCCCTCAAGTGGCGCTGGCGGAGCCGGCGCCGCCAGCAGGGGCTCGGGTCCGACCGGCCGAACCTCGTCATGGGCGCCAATGTCCAGGTCTGCTGGGAGAAGTTCTGCCGCTACTTCGACGTCGAGGCGCGCCTCGTCGACGTGGGCCCGGAGGTGGCCCATCTCACCGCCGAGAAAGCGGCCGCCCACTGTGACGAGAACACGATCGGCGTCGTGGCGGTCCTCGGTTCGACCTACGACGGCGCCTACGAGCCCGTGAAGGAGATCTGTGACGCCCTCGACTCGCTGGCCGGCGCGGGCGGGCCGGACGTGCCCGTCCACGTCGACGGGGCGAGCGGGGCCATGATCGCCCCCTTCGTCGACGAGGACCTCGAGTGGGACTTCCGCCTACCCCGCGTCCAGTCGATCAACACCTCTGGCCACAAGTACGGGCTCGTCTACCCCGGCGTCGGCTGGGTCGTCTGGCGCGACGCGTCCGCCCTGCCCAGCGAGCTCGTCTTCAACGTCAACTACCTCGGGGGGGAGATGCCCACCTTCGCGCTCAACTTCTCCCGCCCGGGCGCCCATGTGGTCAGCCAGTACTTCAACTTCCTCCGCCTCGGCCGGCGTGGCTACACCGAGGTGCAGTCCGCCTGCCGCCAGACCGCCGACTGGCTCGCCGGCGAGATCGCCGCGATGGACGAGTACGAGCTGATCCCACGCCGGGGCGGGATCCCGGTGTTCGCCTTCACGACGACGCCGGCGACCACCTTCAGCGTCTACGAGGTCTCCGAGGTGCTGCGCGGGCAGGGGTGGCTCGTCCCCGCCTATGCGATGCCGCCGGGGATGGACAACGTCTCGGTGCTGAGGGTGGTCGTGCGCAACGGCTTCTCGCGCGACCTCGCCGAGATGCTCCTCGCCAACCTCAAGACGGTCACGCAGCGCCTCGGTTCGGGAGCCGCCGTCCGAGCGACCGGCGCGGCCGAGCACACCGCCTTCCACCACTGATCGGAAGGCGGCGGGCGAGCGGGTGGCTAGGCCGCCACCTGCTCGCCTCGCACGGTCACCGGACGGCTCGCCGGGAGGTCGCGCCGGGCCAGCATGGCGATCCCCATCGCCATGCCACCGAGGACGGCGAGCACCACGCCGGGGCCGAGGTCGTAGCCGATCCAGTACACGAGCTCGGTGGTCGTGCCCGCAGGCCGGATCGAGGGCACCCCTTCGAGCACTCGCCAGGCGAGCGGGCTGATGACGAGCCACGAGCCGCAGCAGGCGACGATGAAGCCCTCCCACGTCGGCCCGAGACGGCTCATCCCGGTGCGGGCCATCGGCGCCAGGGCGAGCATCGTCATCCCGAAGACGACGGCCACGGCGCCAGGGACGAGCCAGACGAGCGCGTGCTCGAGGTTCCAGGTCCACGCCGGGGTACCGGTCGCGTTGTAGCCGAAGAGGGGGCCGACGAAGGGGACGATCCCCGCCCAGGCCCCGACGAGCAGCGTGAGCAGACCCACGGTCCCGAGGCTCACCCCGGCCCCGGGGTTGACCACCGCCGGTGCCATGCCGGTCGAGGCGACCCTGCTCGGGTTGGCGACCGAACCTCCACCCCCTCCGACTGGCTGATCGAAGGCCGGGTCCTCCACGAGCGTGGACCCCGGCCTGTGCGGCTCGAACTCATGACGTGACCTTGCAAACACGTTTTGACCTCCTTGGCGTCCGACCAGCCACCCGGACCGCTCGACGACGTGGCGCCGAGTCCGGGAGCGGGTATCGGGCACGTATGTCGAGTACTGGGTACCCCGACGCCGAGGCTGGCATTCCCCTGCCAGCACCGGCGGCCTTCGACGTGGTGGTGCTCGGAGGCGGATCCGCTGCCGAAGAGCTCTGCTCCGCCCTGCTCGAGGGGCAACACGGCGGCCGGCGCTGGCGCGTCGCCGTCGTCGAGCAGCGCCTCGTCGGGGGGGCATGTCCGTTCTATGCCTGCATGCCCTCCAAGGCGATGTTGCGCTCGGCAGCGGTGCGCAGCCTGGTCGCCGGCGCCAGATCCTTCGGAGCCGTGGAGGCCGACTGCCCCCGGGACGACCCCGAAGGCGCCTACGCCCTCGCCGCCCGGCGCCGGGACGACGTCGCCGAGGGGCGCCGGGACGACGGCCACGCCGCCGACCTCCGCTCGATGGGCGTCGAGGTCGTGCGGGGCCATGGGCGCGTGAGCGGCCCGGGCCGGGTGCTCGTCGACTCCGCAGGAGGCGAGCGACGCGAGCTCGCCTTCGGGCGGCTCGTCGTCGCCACCGGCTCGCTCCCCGCCCTGCCCCCCGTCGAGGGCCTCGCGGACGTGGCCTTCTGGACGAGCGACGAGGCCCTGAGCAGGCCTGAGCGACCGGGGGAGATCGCCGTCCTCGGCGGGGGCCCGGTCGGTTGCGAGCTGGCGGAGATCTACGCCAGGTTCGGCTCGAGGGTCCTTCTCATCGAGTCCTCCGAGCGGCTGCTCGCCCGGGAGGAGCCCGAGCTCGGCGAGGCGCTGGCCGCGCACCTCGAGCGCCTCGGGGTCGTCGTGCGGGCCCCCGCCAGCCTGGAGGGCGTCCGCCGGCGGGGCGAGGGGGCGCTCCTCGTCCTCGAGGGTGGCGAGGAGCTCGTGACCGAGCGACTCGTTGTGGCGACCGGGCGGAGACCGGCGATCGACGGGCTCGGTCTCGAGACCCTCGGCGTCGCCCCGGACGAGCACACGGGTGCGCTGAGGGTCGACGAGCATTGCGCGGTGGAGGGGCGGGACGACCTCTTCGCGGCGGGCGACGTGAATGGGATCGCTCCCTTCACCCACGCCGCCAAGTACCAGGCCCGTGTCATCGCCTCCAACCTGCTCGGGGAGAGGCGGCAGGCGGACCACCGGGTGCTCCCGCGCTGCGTCTACACGGACCCCCCGCTCTTCGCGGTGGGGATGACCCGGGGGGAGGCGGAGGCGGAGGGCCTCTCTCTCGCCGTCGCCACCTCGGACCTCGGCCAGACGGCCAGGGCCGACTCCGAGGGCATGATGCTCGCCGGCCCGGAGGGGGGGCCGCCGCTCCTCGCCGCCGGGGCCGGAGGCACCCTCGTCCTTGTCGCCGACCGCCGGCGGCGGGTGATCGTCGGAGGCGGCGCCCTCGGGCCGCGGGCAGACGAGTGGATGAACGAGGTCGCCCTCGCGATCCGGGCAGCGGTCCCCCTCGGGCTGCTCGTGGAGGCGGTCCACCCGTTCCCGACCTACGCAGAGGCGCTCGGGGCCGCCTACCTCGATCTCGCCCGCCAGTGCCGCTAGCTCCCGACAGGCGCGGGTCGGCTCCGGCGCCCGCCACCAGGCGGGCGCCGGTATCGTCAGGACCTGGACAGGGACCACGACGCCCTACGGCGACGTCCAGCACACCGGGAGGGAGCCCATCATGAGCACGACGACCCCGTCTGTCTCGGACAGCTCGGCAACAGTCGGGACCCCGACGGCCTCTTCGTCGACCCCCGTCGCCGACTCCGCCGCCAGCGGGGTCACCGGGAGGGATCCCCTCGACCTCGAGGCGGTCGACGCCCTCGAGCTCTGGGTCGGCAACGCCCTCCAGGCGGCGCACTTCTACCGCACGGCGTGGGGCTTCGACCTCGTCGCCTACGCCGGTGCCGAGACCGGAGTCCGTGACAGGGCCTCCTACGTCCTCCAGCAGGGCAAGCTCCGCCTCGTCGTCACCTCGTCGCTCCGGGAGGGGACCGAGATCTCCCGGCATGTCGCCCGGCACGGCGACGGGGTCCGGGACATCTGTCTCCGGGTGGCCGACGCCGGCGCCGCCTTCCGGGAGGCGGTCCGGCGGGGGGCGGTCCCTGTGAGCGCCCCCTACGAGGAGAAGGACGACCACGGCGTCATCCGCAGGGCGACGATCGCCGCCTTCGGGGAGACGGTGCACACCTTCGTCGAGCGGAGGGACTACTCCGGCGTCTTCGCGCCCGGCTACGAGCCCCGCAGCGGCCCGCAGGACCCTCTGCCGCCCGTCGGCCTGCTCGACTTCGACCACTCCGTGGCGAACGTGGAGCTCAACCGGATGAACTTCTGGGTGGAGTTCTACGAGAAGGTGCTCGGCTTCCAGCTCATACAGGGCTTTACCGACGACGACATCTCGACGGAGTACTCGGCGCTCATGTCGAAGGTGGTCTCCGACGGTGTCGGCCGGATCAAGTTCCCGATCAACGAGCCGGCACCGGGCAAGAAGCGCTCGCAGGTGGACGAGTACCTCGACTTCTACAACGGACCCGGCCTGCAGCACATGGCCATCAACACCAACGACATCGTCGCCTCCGTGCAGGCGCTCGAGGCGCGCGGCATCGAGTTCATGCGGGTGCCGGACACCTACTACGAGGACCTCCGCGGCCGGTTCTCCGACCTCGACCTCGACGTCGCAGTGCTGAAGCGCCACGGCATCCTGGCGGACCGCGACGACGAGGGCTACCTGCTCCAGATCTTCTCCCGCATGAACCAGGACCGCCCGACGGTCTTCTTCGAGCTCATCGAGCGTCACGGGTCGCGCGGCTTCGGCAACGGCAACTTCAAGGCGCTCTTCGTCGCCCTCGAGCGCGAGCAGGAGCGCCGGGGCAACCTCTGATGCCCTACTACCGTCGGGTCGGCGACCTCCCCCGGAAGCGCCACACTGCTCACCGCGATGCCTCCTCGCGGCTTCGGGCGGAGGAGCTCATGGGGCTGAACGGCTTCTCGGAGGAGAGTGCGCTGCTCTACCACGCCCACGCGCCGACGGCCATCCGCTCGGCCGAGGCGGTCGAGCGGGAGCCGGACCGGCTCGTGGCGAACCATCCCCTCCTCCCCCGCCACTTCCGCCTGCACCAGTGTAAAAAGGGGGGCGACCCAGTCACAGGCCGTCAGCTCCTCCTCGCCAACGACGACGTGCGACTCTCCTACGCCGTCGCCACCGAGACGAGCCCGCTCACGCGCAACGCGGTGGGCGACGAGCTCGTCTACGTGGAGTCGGGCCGAGCGAGGCTCGAGACCGTCTTCGGCGCCCTCAAGATCGGCCAGGGCGACTACGTCGTCATCCCCACCTCGACGACGCACCGCTTCGTGATCGAGGACGGGGCGGGCGAGCCGCTCCGCCTCCTCGTCGCAGAAGCCCGCGGGCACGTGAGCGTCCCCGACCGATACCTCTCCTCCCGCGGCCAGCTGAAGGAGGGTGCGCCCTTCTCCGAGCGGGACATCCGCGGCCCGGACGGCCCCCTCTTCGTCGAGGGAGAGGACGTCGAGGTGCTCGTGCGCAACAGGGCGGGCCTCACCCGCTACGTCTATGCCCACCATCCCTTCGACGTCGTCGGCTGGGACGGGTGCCTGTACCCCTGGGCGCTCTCGATCCACGACTTCGAGCCGATCGTCGGCCGCCTCCACCAGCCGCCGCCGGTCCACCAGACCTTCGCCGGGCCGAACTTCGTCGTCTGCTCGTTCGTGCCCCGGCTGTTCGACTTCGATCCGGACGCCATCCCCGTCCCCTACAACCACGCCAACGTCGACTCCGACGAGGTGCTCTTCTACTGCGGGGGGGACTTCATGAGCCGGGCCGGATCGGGGATCGGGCAGGGCTCGGTCTCCCTTCATCCCTCGGGGTTCATCCACGGGCCGCAGCCGGGAAGCGTCGAAGCGGCCATCGGCAAGCCGGGGACCGAGGAGCTGGCAGTCATGATCGACACCTTCCGGCCCCTCGAGCTCGCCCGGGCGGCCCTCGACGTCGAGGACGATGCCTACCCCTGGACCTGGGCCCGGCGGCCCTGAGGTCGCCGGTGATGACGGAGTCCCGGCTGGGCGCCGGAGCGCCGTCGTCGCCACGGCTCACGCTCGGTCCTGAGCAGCCTCCACGCACCTCATGGCGGATCGGCCTCAGCGCCGTCGTCTCCGCCTGTTCTGCACCGTCGACTCGGCCGCCCTCGACATGCGGGCGCGAGAGAAGATGCTCGGCGCCGCCCGGATGCTCGAGATGGCCGAGTTGCGCCAGCCCTGGCCCCGCCCCCACCTCGACGCCAGCCCGCCGCTCGGTCTCGCCCGGCCACGGGCGCACCTCGAGGGCCTCCCGGCGCACATGACCTTCGTCGACAGGCTCGGCCCGGTCTCCGAGCTCCCGTCGCCTCCCTTCGTCGGGGTCCCCCCTCAGTCCGACGGGGCGAGCAGACGGCCGTGAGGCTCTCCGGCCGGGCGCGCTCGATCGTCGGCGAGAGCGCCCGGTTGAACCTCGACCAGGCGACCCTGCCCGGCGCGCTCCGCTGCACGGCAGGCGCCCTCGTCCCCCTCGTCGTCGGCCTGGCGACCGGCGCGGTCGCCGACGGCGTCTACGGGTCGATCGGGGCACTGTGTGCCGGCTTCGCCTCCTTCCAGGGTGCCTACCGGCGGAGGGTCCTCATCACCTTCGCTGTCGGCGTGGGCATGGCCGCCGCCACGATCTCCGGGGGGCTGGCGGGACGAGCCGACTGGGCGGCCATCGTGGCGGTGGCCGTCTGGTCGCTCATCGCCGGGATGATGACCGCGTTCGGGCAGCCAGCCCTCGTCGTCGGCCTGCAGTGGGGAGTGGCCGTCATCATCGTCAACGCCTTCCCGATGACGGCCTCGCAGGCGCTCGACTACGGGGGGATGATCCTCGCCGGCGCCCTCGTCCAGAGCCTCCTCGTCGTCGTCACCTGGCCCTTGCGCTCCTACGCGGCCGAGCGCGGCGCCGTGGCGGACCTGTACCGGGACCTCGCCTCCTATGCCGAGTCGGTGACCCGCGGCGTCGAGGCCGGCCTCCCGTCGACCGCCATCGACGACGCCCGCGCCGTCCTGCGCGACCCCCAGCCGCTCGGCCGGGCGGCCCAGCTCGTGGCCTTCCAGGCGCTCGTCGACGAGGCCGCGCGGTCGCGGATCGCCCTGGCTGCCCTCTCGAGCATGCGGCGCTCGCTCCAACGCGGCGGGAGCGAGCTCCTCGAGATCGACTCCTTCCTCCTCGCCTGCGCCTCGGTGCTGCGGTCGGTCGCCACGGCCGTCCTCGCCGACATGGAGCCGTCGGGGACAGCCTCGCTCGGGAGGCTCGCCTCCGAGCGCCCGCCACCGCAGGCGCACGGTGCGACGCCGTGGCAGGTGCGCGAGACGACCGCCCTCATGGACGCCCTGGCCGGCCAGCTCCGCGGGATGGTGCGGACGGCCTCTGTGAGCGCCGACGGCAAAGGGGCGGACGACAACGGTCGGCACGCTCTCCCCCGCCGGCGCCGCAACGGGCTCCCTGACGCCGTCCTCACGCTTCGGGCCAACCTCTCGTGGCAGTCGGCCGTCTTCCGCCACGCGGTGCGCCTCAGCGCCGTGCTCACGCTCGGGATGATCCTCTACCGAGTGACCGGCCTGGCGCACGGCTACTGGATCTCGCTGACGGCCCTCCTCGTGCTCCGCCAGGACTTCACCACGACCGCCGTACGCGGGATCAGCCGGGTGGCCGGAACGGTGCTCGGGGCGCTCGTCGCCACCCTCCTCGTCGTCGCGATCCGTCCGGACCAGACGGGCCTCGCCGTCCTGTTCGCCCTCTCGGCCTTCTCCGCCTTCGTCACCGTCCGTGTGAACTACGCCCTGTTCTCGGTCTTTGTGACCGCCTATGTGGTCTTCCTCCTCGCCTTCGCCGCCGAGCCAGCGGTCTCGACAGCGGGCGCCCGGCTCGTGGCGACGCTCGTCGGAGGAGCGCTCGCCATCGGGGCCTATCTCGCCTGGCCGACGTGGGAGTCGCGCCTGGCGGCCCCGCAGCTCGCCCGGCTCGTCGACGCCCAGGCCGACTACGCCGAGGCGCTCCTCGCCTGCTTCAGCGAGCCGGCGAGCGCCCGGCGACGCTCACTCGACGAGATGCGGTCGGCGGTGAGGCGGGCCCGGTCGAACGCGGAGCTCTCCCTCGCGAGGATGGCGAGCGAGCCGGCCCGGTCACGGCGCGACGCCCCGCTCGACCTCGACAGGGCCGGCGGCATCGCCGCCGCCGCCCGACGCTCGTCACTCAGCCTGCTCACCCTGCACGCCCGCCTCCCCGGGACGACGGACCCCCCCTTTCCCGCCGTCAGCCGCTTCGCCCGGCAGCTCGTCGCCCGGATGCGCCGCGAGGCGGCCCAGCTTCGCGACCTCGTCCGGCGCTCGGCGGTCAGCGAGTCGCCCGAGGCGCTCTTCGCCCTCGGCGGGCGCTCGGCGGCGGCTCCCGAGACGCAACTCGACCACCTCGGGCGCGAGCTGCGGGAGGCGCACAACGAGCTCGTCGCCGATCTCGCCGGCGTCGGTGGGCGGGACCCGGTCGAGCTCCAGCTCCTCACGACCGAGACCGACGAGCTCGTCGACGCCGTCAACTCGATCTCGAGGCTCGTGGCCGCTCAGGCTGAGTGAGCGGCGGCCCAGGCGGCGAGCCCGCCCGCGTCCTTGGTGTTGACGACGCGGTCGGGGGCGATGCCGGCCTCGACCGCCTGCTCGCATCCGAGCCCGAGCCACTCGAGCTGACCGGGAGCGTGGGCGTCGGTGTCGATGCTGACAAGACAGCCGGCTGCCACCGCCCGGTCGAGGAGCTCTGGCGGCGGGTCCCGCCGCTCGGGACGCGAGTTGATCTCCACGGCCGTCCCGGTACGGGCGCAGGCGTCGAAGACCGCTGCGGCGTCGAAGGTGGAAGGGGGCCGGCCGCGCCCGACGATGAGCCGACCCGTGCAGTGGCCGAGGACGTCGACATGCGGGCTCTCGACGGCGCGTACCATGCGTCCGGTCATCTGCCGTTCCTCCATGCGCAGCTTGGAGTGGACGCTCGCCACCACCAGATCGAGGCGAGCGAGGAGCTCTTCTGACTGGTCGAGGCTGCCGTCCTCCAGGATGTCCACCTCGATGCCGGTGAAGAGCCGGAACGGCGCCATCTTCTCGTTCAGCTCCGCCACGACCTCGAGCTGGGCGACCAGCCGGGCGCCATCGAGGCCGTGGGCGACGGTGAGGCGCGGGCTGTGGTCGGTGAAGACCAGGTACTCGTGCCCGAGATCGCGGGCGGCGGTGGCCATCTCCTCGATCGGGCTCCCCCCGTCCGACCAGTCCGAGTGGGAGTGGCAGTCGCCTCGGAGGGCCGACCTGAGCGCCGACACCTCCGGCGAGAAGGAGGGTGCCCCCTCGCCTTCGAGGTGCGCCAGGTACCCGGGCACGCCGCCGGCGAGCGCCTCGGCGATCACCTTGGCGGTCGTGTCGCCGACACCGTCCAGCTCCTTCAGCCGGCCGCCTGCGGCGAGACGGGCGAGGAGGGCGGGATCGGTCGACTCGGCCGTCGAGGCCGCACGGCGAAAGGCCCGCACCTTGTAGCTCTCGGCGCGACCGCGCTCGAGCAGGTACGCCACGCGCCGCAACGCCTCTGTCGGCTCCATGCCCGCCTGAGGGTACCGCCGCCGCATGTCACCATGTCGCCATGAACTCAGACGCGGTCTTCCGGGGGCGCATTGCCACCTGGGCCGACGACCGCCCACGCGCCCGCACGCTCGCGGTCTGGCGAGGCCGCGTGGTCGCCTTCGACGGTGAGGCGGAGGGGCTCGCCCGGGACGCTCTGGTGAAGGAGGACTTCGGCTCGGCCGCCCTCTTCCCCGGCTTCCACGACGCCCACTGCCACACGACCGCCTTCGGGCTCTCGCTCTCGGAGCTCGATCTGTCGACGCCGCCCATCTCCTCGATGGAGGAGCTCTACGGTGCGGTCGCCGCCCGCGCCGCCGCCCTCGGCGGGAATGACTGGGTCGTCGGGACCGGCTACGACCAGAACAAGCTCGGTCGCCGCCATCCCGAGCGTCGCCGGCTCGACGGGGCCGGCGGCGGCCGGCCAGTGTGGCTCCAGCACACCTCGGGCCACATGTGCGTCGTGAACTCCGCCGCCCTCGAGCGGATCGGCCCCGCCATCGACCGGGCGATCGACGGCGGCTCGGTCGTCCGCGACGAGCGGGGGGAGCCGACGGGCCTGCTCGAGGAGCGCGCCCAGTCCCTCGTCCAGGCCCTCGTCCTGCCCCGCTCGCTCGAGGAGCTCGCCGCGGCGATCTCGCGGGCACACGACCGCTACCTCGCCGAGGGCCTGACGTCGGTCTGCGACGCCGGTGTCGCAGGAGGCTGGATCGGCCAGAGCCCCGTCGAGTTCGCCGCCTACCAGCTCGCTCGCGAGAGCGGTCGTCTGAAGGTGCGCTCCACCGTCATGGTCTCCTCCGACGTCCTCGGCCCGGTCGTGGGCCACGCCGACGACGGCCTCGACGGGGCGGTCGGGCTGCCCGCCGGGCTCCGCACAGGCCTCGGCGACGACTGGCTGCGGCTCGGGCCGGTGAAGGTCTTCGCCGACGGCTCGCTCATCGGGCGCACCTGCTGGATGGAGCACGGCTTCGAAGACGACCCCGCCAACACCGGCTATCCCCAGGCCGAGCCCGAGCGGATGCGCGCCGTCATCGTCGGTGCGCACCGGGCGGGCTGGCAGGTGGCGACGCACGCCATCGGGGATGCCGCCGTCGCCTTCGTGCTCGACTGCTACGAGGAGGCGCTCAGGGACACTCCCCGGCCGGACCACCGCCACCGCATCGAGCACTGCGGCGTCACGACGCCCGGCTCGCTCGCACGCCTCGGCCGGCTCGGGGTCGTGCCCGTCCCACAGGGCCGCTTCATCGGCGAGATCGGCGACGGCATGATCGAGGCGCTCGGCGAGAGCCGCGTTGCTGACGCCTACCGGCTGGCGAGCTTCCTCCAGGCCAGCGGCACCCTGCCGGGGAGCTCCGACCGTCCGGTCGTCGACGGCAGGCCGATGAGGGGGATCGCCGACATGGTCACCAGGCGGACGGGCTCGGGAGCCGTCTTCGGCGCCGAGGAGGCGCTCACGGTCGAGCAGGCGCTCCGGGCCTACAGCGCCGGCTCCGCCTACGCCGAGCGGACCGAGGGTGACCGGGGCTCGCTCCGCCTCGGCCAGCTGGCCGACTTCGTCGTGCTCGAGCAGGACCCGCGCGAGCTCCCCGAGGGCGAGCTCGCCGATCTCGGCGTCGTCGCCACCGGCGTCGGCGGCACCCTCGCCTACGACGGTCGCTGAGGGTTCAGCCCGGGGGCCCGGAGTCCGATGGCCTCGGCGGCGTCCGAGAGGGCGGCGAGATGCCCATCGAGCCCCCTGTAGCCCTGGCCCATGGTGTTGACCGAGAGGTGGGTCGCCCCGGCGTGCCGCCACGCCGCGACGGCCTCGAGGAGCGGTGCGGGATCGCCCGGCTCCCTGGTCACCCGACCCTCCATGCCGAGCAGGGCGGGGTCGCGCCCGTGCCTCTCGGCCGACTCGGCGACGATCTCCACCGCCTCCTCGAGCGCCGGACCCGGCGCGACCTGCGGGAACCAGCCGTCCGCCACCCGTCCGATCCGGCGGTAGGCGGCCGCGGAGTTGCCCCCCATCCAGACCGGGATCGGCCGTTGCACGGGCAGGGGGGAAAGCCCGGCACCGCGTACCTGGTCGAAGCGGCCCTCGTGGGTGAGCGAGCGCTCGGTCCACAGCCGGCGCAAGAGGGCGATCTGCTCCTCTTCTCTCGCCCCACGGGTGGCGAAGTCCTGCCCGAGCGCCTCGTACTCGACGGCGTTCCACCCGACCCCTACGCCGAGGCGGAGGCGCCCCCCGCTCAGCAGGTCGACCTCGGCCGCCTGCTTGGCAACGAGTGCCGTCTGACGCTGCGGCAGGATGATGATCCCGGTGACGAGCTCGAGGTGGCTCACCGCCGCCAGAAATCCGAAGAAGACGAACGGCTCGTGGAAGGTGGTGTCGACGTCGTAGGGGCCCAGCCAGGGGGCGTGCACCTCTGGATCTGCGCCGAGCACGTGGTCGTAGACGAGCAGGTGCCCGAAGCCGAGGGACTCGACGTGCCGGACGTAGCTGCGGACCGCCTCCGGCTCCGGGGAGAGCTCGGTCTGGGGGTAGACGACGCCGATCTGCATGGGCACCGTTCTAATCCCGGGCCCGCAGGCCTGCGGCGATGGACCTACAGTGGCGCCTGGAGGCGCGATGACGAGCAAGGGACGCAACGTCCGGGTCACCTTCGATGCCGCCGGCCTGCACCGGCTCGCCTGGTGGGCGGCACTGCTCGGCTACCGGGTCGACGACGTCCACGAGGCCGTCACCGAGTTGCTGGCGGCGGGCACGATCGCCGAGGACGACGTCACCACGCTCGATGGGCGCTCGTGGTTCGCGGACGGCGCCGCCGCCAGCGACCCTGCCGGCCTCGGCTTCCGCCTGCACTTCCAGCGTGTCCCCGAGCCAAAGACGGCGGACAACAGCGCCCACCTCGACGTCCCGCTCGCCGCCGGCCGGCTCGAGGACGAGGTGGCGCGGCTCGTGGGCGACGGTGCCGCCCTCGTCGGCCACGAGAGCCAGCTGAACCACCGCTGTGCCGTGCTCCTCGACCCGGAGGACAACAAGTTCTGCCTCCGCTGAGACGACGCGCTCAACCGGAGAGCCCGCCCGGGCGTGTGAAGGGTCGTGGAAGGCGAGCGGGGGTGACGCAGGTGTCGGCGACGGGCCCGGCTGCCGGCGGCACCGCCGTGCCGACCGGGCTCGAGGCGCTCTTCCGGTCGAGTTACGACAGCCTCGTCCAGATGGCCTCGGCGATCACCGACGAGCCGGGCGACGCTGTCCAGGACGCCTTCGTCGAGGCCTATCGTCACTGGCCACAGGTGGGGGCCTACGACAACCCGGCTGCCTGGCTGAGGCGCGTGGCGATGAACAAGGCTCTCGACCGGGCGCGGCGCCGCGGAACCGAACGGCGGGGCATCGCCCGCCTCGTCCACCGCGAGGCCGCCGCCCCCGAGACCGCCGCCGCCGAGCGCCTCGACGTCCGGGCAGCCATCTCCGCCCTGCCCGAGCGTCAGCGCCTCGCCATCGTCCTCTACTACCTCGGCGACCTGTCGGTCGACGAGGTGGCCGAGACGATGGCCGTCTCGGCGGGGACCGTGAAGGCGGCTCTGCACGCCGCCCGTGCCCGACTCGAGCGTCTCCTGGAGGTGGACGACGATGCCAGATGACGACCGCTTGAGGACCCTCGTCAGGTCGGCTGCACCGACCCCCGATTCCCGGCCCTTCGAGCTCGACGCCGTGTGGGGATCGATCGTCGAGCGGGCCGAGACCGGGACGGTGAAGGGTGCACCGGCCGGCGACTGGTGGACCGCGCCCAGGCGCATCGCCGTCCTGGCGACGGTGGCGGCGGTCACCGTGGCGGCTGTCACCGTGCCCTTGGCGCTTCGTGGCGGCGGCCCGGTGCCAACGTCGCCGACCGTGACCATCGGCGGCGCACCCTACGGCTCCGGCCCGCTCGCCGATGCCTCGCTCACGCCGCCGGGCTGGTCACCGGTGGCGCTCGGCGACGCCCAGATCTCCGTCCCGTCCTCCTGGCTCCTCGAGAGCCGCAGCGTCCACGCCTGCTCCAGCCGGGTCGGGGGATGGGTCGTCCTCGGCGAGCCCGATACGGCCGTCCAATGCTTTGGAGCCGGGGGCACCTCCAGGCCGAAGAACGTCGTCTCGATCGTGCGCGTCCCCCGTTCGAGCGGGGGGAGCGCCGGATCCTTCGGAGGCAACGGTCCGGCGCCGCGATGGGGGTTCGGTGACGAGGTCACCGCCACCGGGCCGCTCGCCCGGAAGGTGCTCGCCACCCTGACGCGCTCGCCGCTCTCGGTCGTGCTCGCGAGGAGCGACGTGGCGGCGCCGGCCACTTGGCGGACCGTGAGTTTCGCCGGCCTCTCCTTCGCCGTCCCGAGAAGCTGGCCCGAGCAGCACGCGCAGGACTGGCTCGGTTGCGTGCCCGAGCTCGTGGCGCACGCCGTCGTCCTCGACACCGCCTCGGTCAGCACCGCCGGGGCCTCCTGCCCCGCCCCGGGCGACAGCGCCGGCGCCCATGCCGCCGCCCCAGGCCTCGTCGTCGCCGCGGGCAGGTACGTCCAGCCGGCGGCAAAGTCGTCCCGCTGCATGAGGCTCCACAGCCTCACGGTCTGCGTCGAGCCCGCCAGCCCCTCGAGCACCATCCTCTCGCTCTCGGTGCGCCAGCGCGGCTCCTCGGTGCCCGTCGACCTGCAGCTCGGACTGGCAGGAACAGGAGCGGTTCCCCGGGCGATCCTCGACTCGCTCCGCCCGGCGGGCGACAAGCTGCTGGCGGAGCCCCCCTGCAGCGCCGGCCTGCTCACCCTCCGCCCGGGTTCCTACGGCGAGGCGATGGGCCAGTACTCGCAGGCGCTCACATTCACCGACGCCTCGGGGAGCACCTGCGTCCTGTCGGGCTGGCCGAGCATCGCGCTCGCCGGCCCGACCGGGTTCCCGACGGGCTCGCACAACGTGCGGGTGCGCCAGGCGCCTCCCTCGCAGCCCGCCTCCTCGCCGGTCGTGCTCCAGCCGGGCGAGAGCGCCTCGGTCGCCCTCTATGGACCCGACTGGAACGCTGTCGCCAACACCACCTGCCCGGAGAGCTCGGCGGCGTCGGTGACGCTGCCCTCGGGCGGTCCGGCGCTCACCGTGCCCCTCAAGGTGCCCGACTGCGCGGTGCCGTACGTCGCCCCCTTCATCCCGGGGCGCTCCGACCGCCTCGAGTGGGACGCGGTGGTGAGCGGGCAGCCCTAGGGGCGAGATGCGGGGCGGCTCCTTGACGCCCACCTCGACTGCCACCATGATCGCCTCCGGCGGCCTCGGGCCGCGGGGGCCGGAGATCCCGGGCCCCTGCCGGCAACGGAGGCATGCTGCCGGCAGGACAGAAGGGATCACGATGCGCATCCGGCGGTCGGTCGGCGCTCTCGGCGCCGGCGCTCTCACGCTCGGGCTGCTCGCGACGGGGACGGCCCGCGCCGGGGCAACGGCGGCCGCCACGGTTGCCCCGGGGCGATCAGGCCTCGCCCCGCTCACCGCCTCGGCGGCCGCCCGGCTCTCCCGCCGGGTCGACGAGCAGGTGATCGTCGTCATGCACGACCAGCACCTCACCGTGCCCGACACCCGCGCCGGTGCCGGGCGGCGCCAGCTGGCGCTCGGGGCCGAGCAGGCGCCGATCATCTCGGACCTCCGCCGCACCGGCTCCCGGGGGATCCATCCCCTCGAACTCGTGAACGGCGTCGTGGCCACCGTCTCCGCCGGAGAGGCGAGGCGGCTCGCGAGCGACCCGGCCGTCTCCGAGGTGGCACCGGACCAGACCGTCTCGCTCGGCCCGGCGCCGAAGCTGCTCGCGGGCGCCCCGCTGGCCTCGCCGGCGCCGACCGCCACGAAGGTGGAACCGTCCTGTGCGAAGGGACCCGGCGGCGTCGAGCTCGACCCCGAGGCGCTCTCGGTCATCCATGCCGACTCGACGAACCCGAACGAGCCGACCGCCCGCCGCCTCGGCTTCACGGGAGCGGGCGTGACGGTCGCCTTCATGGCCGAGCAGGTGAACGTCGAAGAGCCCGGCTTCATCCGCAGAAACGGGACACACGTGTTCACCGACTACCGGGACTTCACCGGCGAGGGACCGACGACCGGCACCTTCGGCGGCGAGGCGATCCTCGACGCCAGCAGCATCGCCGCCCAGGGCAACCAGGTCTTCCAGCTCGGCTCGTGCAAGTTCCGGGTCGAGGGCGTGGCACCGGGGGCATCGCTCGTCGGCATCAAGGTCTTCCCCGAGGGTGCCCTCACGGCGACGACCTCGGCACTCCTCGAGGGCATCGACTACGCCGTCTCGCACGACCACGTGAACGTCCTCAACGAGTCGTTCGGCTACAACCCGCTCCCCGACACCGCCCGTGACCTCATCCGCCAGGCGGACGAGGCGGCGGTCCGGGCCGGGACGGTCGTCGTCGTCTCCTCGGGCGACGCCGGTCCGACGCAGACCTTCAGCTCCCCGGCGACCGCGCCGGGGGTCATCAGCGCCGGCGCCACCACGACCCTGCGCGCCTACGCGCAGGTGGACATCGCCAACTACCACCAGATCGGGGCGCAGGGCTGGGTCGACGACAACATGAGCGCCCTCAGCTCCGCCGGCATCGCCGAGGACCTGAAGAGCCCGGACGTCGTCGCCCCGGGCGACCTCAACTGGACGCTCTCGAACTACCAGCCCGGCTCCTACCGCGCCGGCATCAGCGGCGGGACGAGCGAGGCGGCGCCGCTCACGGCCGGCGTGGCCGCGCTCGTCATCCAGGCATACCGCAGCGACCACGGCGCTGCGACGCCGTCGCCGGCACTTGTGAAGCGGATCATCACCTCCACCGCCACCGACCTCGGGCACCCCGGCTACGAGCAGGGCACCGGCCTGCTCAACGCCTACCAGGCCGTCGAGGCCGCCCTGTCGGTCTCAACGGCCGCCGGTGCCCCCCGCCACCACGGCGAGACGCTGCTCGAGGGCCGGGACCAGCTCCGCGCGATCGGCCTGCCGGGGGTGCGCAAAGCGTTCGGCCTGACCGTCACGAACACGGGCCAGGACACCCAGACCGTCCGGCTGGCCGGGCGCGTGCTCGGCGCCTACGCCCCGCTCCAGAGCACGACCGTGACCCTCGGCACCCGGGTCGGCCGGCACTTCAACGGGCTCGACGCCCGGTTCGTCCCCTTCCGGGTGCCGCCGGGCGTCTCTCGTCTCGACGCGGCCATCGCAGCCCCGGCGAAGGACTACTCGATGGACCTCACGCTGCTCGATCCGGCGCACCGGTTCGTCGCCTACAGCCTCCCCGAGGGCTTCGCCAACCACGGCGACGACCAGGTCCGCTTCCCGGCTGCGGGTACCTGGACGGCGGTCATCACCGACTACCCGGGCTCGCAGGGCGGCTACTCCGGGCCCGTGCGCTTCGAGGCGTCCGTCGCCCGCTATGAGTCCTTCGGCACGGCGATCCCGGGAAGGATGACGCTGCGGCCCGGTGCCTCGCGGACGGTCGCGTTCGTCGCCACCACGCCGCCGGCACCCGGCGACCTCAGCGCGGCCCTCACGCTGCAGACCTCGGGCGGGGTTCACAGCGCCCTCCCGATCGCTCTCCGCAGCCTGGTCCCCCTGCGCCGAGGGGCGGACACCTTCTCCGACACCGTCACCGGCGGGAACGGCAGAGGGGGCGCCCCTGCGGCGACGGCCTTGTACCAGTTCGACGTACCGACTGCAAGGCGGGCGCTCGACGTCCAGACCCTCGAATCGGCGCCAGCCCTCGATCCCTACGACCTCTACCTCGTCGACCCCGAGGGGGAGACGGTCGGCCACTCGAGCAACGAGAGCATGGTCGGCACCTCGGCGTCCGGGCCGGGGAGGACCAAGGCGGGAGCGAGAGCCCACGTGCTCTGGCCGAAGGCGGGGCGCTGGACGCTCGTGGTCGTGTTCTCGAACCCGGTGAGAGGAACGGCGCTCTCGAGCACGCTCCACGGCATCGTGAGCGTCGCCGAGATCCGGCCGAGGACCGCCGGCCTCCCCCGGAGCCCGAGCACGCGGCTGGCGGACGGGGTCGCCCACCTGGTGAGGATCACGGTCCGCAACAACGGTCCGGCGCCGGAGGCCTACTTCGTCGACGCCCGCTTCCACTGCTCGACCACCCTCTCGCTTCGCTCGATCACCCCGTCGGCCGACCTGAGGCTCCCGCTCGCCGTCTCGGCCGGGACGCCCCAGTGGATCGTCCCGACCGAGACGACCGGGCTCCTCGCGACGGCGAGGTCGACCGCTCCGGTGATCTTCGACTGGGCGCCCTACACGGGCAACCTCGGCGGGGCGCTCAACGGTGACCCGGACCTCGGCGCCGTGCGGAACGGCACCGGGGCCACGGCCACCTGGAGCCACACCCCGGTGACGCCGGGCGACTGGGAGATCGACCCGGCCCTCGTCGGCCCCTTCGCCTCGGCCGCCCCGTCGGCGAAGGTGACCCTCTCGATGCGGGCGACGACGAAGGCCTTCGACCGGTCGGCGAGGTCGACGACCGGCGACCTGTTTGCTCGTGCGGCCGGCCAGTCCTCGCAGCCGTTCCGCCCGGCCGTCGTCGGCCCCGGCCAGACGACGACGATCTACGTCACCATCACGCCGAACGCCAAGAGCGGGACCGTCGTGCACGGCACCCTCTTCCTCGACGACGCCACCTCGCTCAGCCCGTTCGGACAGGCGGTGCCGTCCGGCCAGGAGCTCGCCTCCATGCCCTTCGCCTACACCGTGTCCGGCAGCTGAGCTCCGCCACGAGACAGACCGCCACGGCCCGGTCGGCCCCCCGGGCGGGGGCCGCCGGGCGCACCGTCGGGGCGAAGGAGGAGGCCTGTTCGAGGCCCACCGGGAGCAGAGAGCGGAGAAGGCCTACGAGGCGGGGCTCACCAGACGGACCGGCGAGCGGGCGGGACACGCCAACCTCCTCGAGCTGGCGACGAGCTTCGAGGGCGACGAGACCGACGAGATCCTCCTCACCGCGGGGAGCAGCTGTTCTTCCAGGTGACGAGCGCCTCGCTCGTCGAGGAGCGGCGCGGCCCCGGGCACTACGAGGGAGTCCTCGGGCCTGTCCGTTCCCGTCGCCACGATCGGCGCTCGCTCTGTCCGCTACCGGGTCGGTGCCACCCGGGGGGCACGAGGTCTCGCGGACGCCGAGCCCGACGTCCGTCGACACCGGGACGGTCTTGCTCACGAGCCGGCGGGGGTGATCTTCGAGGGCTCCTCGCCCACCCGCGAGGGCGCCTTCTCCAAGCAGGTCGGCGTCACGACGACGCCGAGGGCACGTCGAGCTTCTCCGTCTCGAACCGGCCGAAGCCGACGTTCGTCCACTACGGGCCGAAGGTGTCCGCCGCCTTCGACTTCCGCACGGACCTCGCCCTCGCCCACTACCGCGACAGCGTGGACGACTCGTGGCCCGGCTGCGCCCGAGCTCGACGGGATCGACCTGGGCGCCCACCGCCTGCGCCGCAGGGCCCAGCCGAGTCGAGAGGCGCCCTCCATCCGCCTCCCTGGCACAGGGGCTCGCTACGGTGTGCCGGACGCACCGGCGGACGCCGGCGACCGCCGGTCGAACGACTGCGTGCGGGACTTCTCGGGTGCCCTCCCCTCGGGGCGCTCCGCACTTCACCACGAGCCTCAAAGGACCACCCAGAATGTCTCCCGCCAGACGACCAGCCCGACCCTCCGACGTCTCGTCGGCCCGCAGGCAGGCCCCGCGGATCCAGCTCGCCTACTCGATCCCCGTCCCGCTCCGAAACGGGGTGGCCAGCGTGGAGATCCGTGTCAGCACGCGGCGCCGCAAGAGCTCGCAGGCCCACCTCGAGTCCGGCAAGGTCGTCGTCGTCGTCCCCGCCCACCTGTCGACGGCCGAGCGGGAGGAGGTGGCCGCCCGGCTGGCCTTCAGGATGCTCGACCATTCCGCCCGGCGGGCCGTCGGATCGGACCGCGAGCTCGAGGCCCGCGCCCGGGAGCTCGCCGACGCCTATCTCGACGGTGTTCGCCCGACCTCGATCCGCTTTGTCACCAACCAGGCGCGTCGCTGGGGATCGTGCACGCCATCGACGGGGGCGATCCGACTCTCCTCCCGCCTGAGGAGCCTCCCGACGTGGGTGCTCGACGCCGTCCTGCTGCACGAGCTGGCTCACCTCCTCGAGCCCTCCCACTCGGCCCGCTTCAAGGCTCTCTGCGCCCGCTACCCGCGCCACGCCGAGGCCGACGCCTACCTGCTCGGCTTCGAGCACGGCGCCGGGACGGCCGGCATGCCGCTCGGCCCGCTGCCCGCGCGAGGATGGTCGTCCGACGATGTCGAGGAGCCGGGAGGCGGCCTCCGGTAGCGTCCGGGGATGGTCACCGATGGCACCGCCAGTGCGCTCGACCGCCGCTTGGCCCTCGCCCAATCGAGCTCGCGCCTTCCCTCTCTCGTCGCCGCCCTGGCGAGGAGCGGCAGGATCATCTGGTCGGGCTCTGCCGGAGAGGTCGAGGGCACGGCGCCGGGTGAGACGACCCAGTACCGGTGCGGGTCGATCTCGAAGACCTTCGTCGCCGTGTCGGTGATGAGGCTGCGCGACGAGGGGCTGCTCGAGCTGAACGACCCGATCGGCACCCACCTGCCCGAGCTGACCGGCTTCCAGGCCAGCGTCGCCCAGCTGCTCTCGCACACCTCGGGGCTGCGGGCGGAGACCTCCGGACCGTGGTGGGAGCGCACGCCGGGGCGACCCTTCTCCGACCTCGTCGCCTCCTCGATCCGTCCCGAAGATGTCCTCGCCCGGCCGGGGAGGCGCTTTCACTACTCCAACGTCGGCTACGCCGTCCTCGGCGAGCTCGTCGCCCGCCTGCGGGGTGCCCGCTGGGACGAGGTCGTGGCCCACGACCTGCTCGAGCCGCTCGGGATGGCACGGACGACGACCCGACCGGTCCCACCGCACGCGAGCGGCCACGGCGTGCATCCTCATGCTGACGTCTGGCTGCCCGAGCCCGAGCACGACGCCGCCTCGATGGCCCCCGCCGGTCAGCTCTGGACGACCGTCGGCGACCTGGCCACCTGGTCGGGCGTGCTCGCCGGCGACCGGCCCGAGCTGCTCGCTGTGGAGACGGCAGCCGAGATGCGAGAGCCCCTGGCGCTCACCGACATGCCGGACCAGGCCTGGACCACCGCCTACGGTCTCGGGCTGCAGGTGTTCAACCGCGGTGGCGACCGCAGCTTCGGCCACGGCGGCTCGATGCCGGGCTTCCTCGCCCTGCTCCGGGTCGACCCCGGCCAGGGCTCAGCGGTCGTGGTCATGACGAACGCCACCTCCGGGCTCGACCCGGCCCTCGAGGGGGACCTCGTCGGCATCCTCGCCGAGCGGGAGGCCACCAGCCCGCCGGCCTGGGCCCCGGCACCGGGAGGCCTTCGCCCCGGCGTCCTCGAGCTCACCGGCACGTGGTACTGGGGA
Source organism: Actinomycetes bacterium (assembly GCA_021797795.1). Lineage (GTDB taxonomy): Bacteria > Actinomycetota > Acidimicrobiia > Acidimicrobiales > Bog-793 > JAKACF01. Next base: position 59,924 of record JAJZZB010000004.1, read on the forward strand.
ACGAGCGGCTTCCTGCTCTCGGTCAGCCGGGAGGGCGACCTCGAGCTCTCGGCACTCGCGCTCGGGCGGGAGTCCGCCTTCCGCCGCACGGGCGAGGACTGCTTCGTCGGGCTCTTCGGCTACTACACCGGCGAGACCCTCCGGGTCGGCCGCCGCGCCGACGGCTCCCTCTCGCACCTCGACATCGGCTCGTTCATCCTGACGAGGACGCCCTACGACCCCTCCGCACCGGTGCCGGGCGGCGTCAGCGAGACGGGGTGGATCGCCCGCCAGGCGAGCCGGGAGGGTTAGCGCCCTGAGCGAACGGGGACCGTCGGACGGTGGGCACCCAGTTCGCGACGGCCATCCCGGCCGCGCTGGCGGCGGCGGCGACCTTCGCCGTCTCGGCGGTGCTGCAGCAGCGGGCCGCCAGGCAGGCGCCCGAGGGCGAGTCGCTCAGCTGGCGCCTCATCGCCGATCTCCTCCACCGCAAGACGTGGCTGGCGGGAGTGGGGTGCGTGCTGCTCGGCTACCTCCTGCAGGCGGTCGCCTTCGGGTCCGCGCCGATCGCCGTCGTCGAGCCGGTCGTCGGGGTCGAGCTCGTCCTCGCTCTCCCGCTCGCCGCTCGCCTGAAGCGGAGGCGCCTCGGCCGCCGGGAGTGGGCAGGGGCGGCTCTCGTGATGTTCGGCGTCGGTGCATTCCTCGCCCTCTCCTCCCCGGCGGGCGGCAACGCCGAGCCCGCGCTCAGCAGCTGGGGCGAAGTCGCCCTGCCCGCTCTCGCCGGCACCGCCATCTGCCTCGGGGTGGCGAGGATGACCGCCGGCCCCCGTCGGGCGACGCTGCTCGCCGTCGTCGCCGGGGTCGTCTTCGCAGTGACGGCACTCCTCACCCAGAGCCTCGTGGAGCTGCTCAGGACGAGCGGGTTCGCCTCGATCTTCGAGACCTGGCAGCTGTACGCCCTGGCGATCGCCGGGCCGCTCGGGTTCACCGTCGCCCAGAGCGCCTACCAGGCGGGCCCGCTCGCCCTGTCGCTGCCGGTCATCGACTCGCTCGAGCCGAGTGTGTCGGTCGTGCTCGCCGCCTTCCTCTTCGGCCAGCGGATCTCGTTCGCGCCGCTCCACCTCGGCGGGGAGATGCTCGGCGCGGCGCTCGCCGTCGTCGGCATCTTCCTCCTCGCCCGCTCGCCCCTCGTGCTCGCCGTCTACGAGCAGACCGAGCAGCAACGGCGCCACGACGAGCCGGAGGGCGACGGCGAGCCCTCCCTCTCCCGGGCGGCCGGGTAGCTACTCGGGCACCCCGAGGGAGACCGGCTCCGGCCGGACGCCGGCCGGGACGGCCCCGGGCGAGGGCGTGCGCCGCAGCGCCGGGGCGAACAGCGCAGTCACGGCGGCGGCGAGCGCGATGGCGGCGGACACCTCGAGAGCGCCGGCGTACGCCGATGAGGCGGCCTGCCTCGGTCCGAGGTGCCCGACGAGCTCGTTCATACGGGTGGTCGCCAGCGTGGCGAGCGCCGCCAGCCCGATCGCTCCCCCGATCTGGCGGGAGGTGTTGACGAGCCCGGAGGCGAGTCCGGCCTGCTCCGGCCGGACACCGGCGGTCGCCGAGTAGGCGAGTGGCGTGAAGGAGAGGCCGAGCCCGAAGGTGACGAGCACGCTCGGGACGAAGAAACCCGACCAGTACCCCGTCGAGAGTCCCACCTGTCCGAGCCAGTACAAACCGCCCGCCGAGGAGAGGGCGCCGAGCACGAGCAGTGGCCGGGGGCCGACCGCCACGAGGATCCGGGAGGAGAGCTGGGCGCCCACCACGATGGCGACGGCCTGGGGAACGAAGGCGAACCCGGTGCCGATCGGCGTGTAGCCCCTCACCTGCTGGAGGTAGAGCGAGACGAAGAACCACATCGCGAACAGGGCACCGGAGAGGAGGAACATCGTGAGGTTGGCGCTCCAGATGGGCCGGCGGCGGAACATCGTGAGCGGCATGAGGGGACTGCGCGCCACCTTGGCCTCGTAGAGGAGGAACCCGGCGACGAACAGTGCAGCGGCCGCCAGGGTGGCCAGCGTCTGCCAGGACGCCCATCCGACCGAGGTCGTCCGCACCACGCCGAGGACGAGGGTGCTGAGGCCGACCGTGGCGAGGACGGCTCCCGGCAGGTCGAGCGACGGCCGCTCCCCCATCGCCCGGCTCTCTTGGAGGTAGGCGCGCCCGAGCAGCATCGTCACGATCCCGATCGGGATGTTGATGAACAGGATCCAGCGCCACGAGAGCTCCTCGGTGAGGATCCCGCCGAGCAGCGCGCCGGCGGCGCCGCCGGCGCCGGCGACGGCGCTCCAGATTCCCATGGCCCGCGATCGCCGCTTCGGGTCGGTGAAGGTCGTCGTGAGGATCGTGAGGGTCGCCGGCGAGAGGATCGCTCCGCCGAGCCCCTGCGCCGCCCGGGCGCCGATGAGCCACGCCTGGTTCTCGGCCAGGCCGCCGAGCAGGCTGGCAGCAGTGAAGACCCCGAGGCCGACGAGGAAGATCTTCCGCCGCCCGAACAGGTCCGCCGTCCGGCCGCCGAGCAGGAGGAAGCCGGCGAAGGTGAGCGTGTAGGCGTTCAGCACCCACTGCAGGCCGGACTCGCTGAAGCCGAGGCTCGTCTTCATGGCCGGCAGCGCCACGTTCACGATGGAGACGTCGAGGACCACCATGAATTGGGCGACGCAGGCGAGGGTGAGGACGAGCCAGTCCGCAGTGTGCCCGCTCCCGCCGTGCGGACGCGCGCGTTCCGGGGTCGTGGGCGGGGCCATGAGCTAGGCCAACAGGCCCGGGCGCCGGCTCATTCCCGCCCTCCTCGCGCACAGCGCGGGCAGACCCCGGAGATCTCGAGGACGTGCCGGGGCTCGCCGAAGCCATGGCTCGCCGCCAGCCGGCCCGCGAGGCGCTCCACCTCGGGCGCGTCGAACTCGACCGTCTGCCCGCAGCGACGGCAGACGAGGTGGTGATGGTGGCGCGAGCCGAGCTCGCATCGGCGGTAGAGCACCTCCCCGCTCTCGGACCGGACGCTGTCGACCTCGCCGGCCTCGGCGAGGGCACGCAGCTGGGTGTACACGGTGGTGAGGCCCACCCGAGCCCCCGAGGTGCGCAGGCGGGCGTGGAGATCCTGCGCGCTCGTGAACTCGTCGATCCCCGCCAGCAGCTCGGAGACCGCCTGCTTCTGGCGGGTCATCCGGGCGCCGACCTGGCGGGTGTCACCCGGGACCGCCTCGGCGCTTCGACCGGTCACTCCACCTCCCTCCCGGACGGCGGGCAGCGTGCCCGCCGGGCGTAATCCGAATCGGTTTCCGTTACGATTATGCCATGCACATCTCCCGGCCCGGCGCCCGCGCGGTGATCGGGATCGCCCTCGTCGGCGCCGGGATCACCGTCGCGGCATGCGGGTCGGCACAGGCCCGGCCGCCCGCCGGGGCGCGCGTCGTGTTGAACGTCGTCGCCGCCGAGAACACCTGGGGCAGCCTCGCCGGCCAGCTCGGAGGGCGCCAGGTACACGTGCTGAGCCTGCTCAGGGACCCCAATGCCGACCCGCACCAGTTCGAGGGCGACGCGGCCGACGCCCGGGCGCTCGCGAGGGCCAACCTCGTCGTGGTGAACGGCGCCGGCTACGACGGCTGGGCGACCAAGATGCTCGCCGCAGGCCCGTCACCGGGACGGCGTGTCCTCTCGGTCGCCCGCCTCGTCGGCACGCGCCCCGGCGAGAACCCGCACCTGTGGTACGACCCGGTCGTCGTCACCCGGGCGGCGAACGCCCTCACGGCGGAGTACGAGACCCTCGAGCCGGCTGAGCGAGCGTACTTCGCCGCCCGCCACCGCATGGTCATGGAGCGCCTGGCCGGCCTGTTCGGGGAGATGGCCTCGATCCGCGCCCACCACAGGGGCGCCAAGGTGGCGGCCACCGAGAGCATCTTCGTCTACCTCGCCCGCTACCTCCGCCTCGACCTCGTCACCCCCCCGGCCTTCATGGACGCCATCTCGGCCGGCACGGACCCGCCGGCGCAGGCATTGGCGGAGTTCTCCCGACAGATCGCCCACCACGCCTTCGGGGTCCTCGTCTACAACGTCCAGACCGTCACACCGCTCACGAGCGGGCTCGTTTCCGAGGCCCGGTCGCAGGGCATCTCCGTCGTCCCGGTCTCCGAGACGATCATCCCGCGCCAGGCGAGCTACGAGGCTTGGATGGGCCGCCAGATCCGCCAGCTCGCCGCTGCGCTGGCGGAGAGGCCGGCATGAGCACCCCGGTCGTCGCCGCCCGGGGCCTCTCGGCTGGCTACGGCGGGCAGGAGATCTGGGGCGGGGCCACCTTCGAGGTCGAGGAGGGCGAGTTCGTCGCCGTCCTCGGGCCGAACGGCGCCGGCAAGTCGACGCTGCTGCGGATGCTGCTCGGGCTCATCCGGCCCATGTCGGGGTCGCTCGAGGTGCTGGGCGAGGTCCCCCGGCGGGGCAACCCGGCCATCGGCTACGTCCCCCAGGCCCGCACCTACGAGACCGAGACGGCCTTCCGGGGTGTCGACCTCGTGCGACTCGGCGTCGACGGCAACCGCTGGGGTCCCGGGCGCCTCCTCGGCTCCCGGGAGCGGGAGGCGGGCGAGGCGGTGCGGACGGCCATCGAGGCAGTCGGCGCCTCGTCGTACGCCTCCCGGCGGCTCGGGCAGATGTCCGGCGGAGAGCGCCAGCGGCTCTTCCTCGCCCAGGCGCTGGCGGCCGAACCCCGCCTCCTCCTCCTCGACGAGCCGCTCGCGAACCTGGACCTCCGCAACCAGTCGGCCATGGCCGAGCTCGTCGGGAGGCTCGCCTCCTCGAGAGGTCTCACCGTCGTGCTCGTCGCCCACGACGTGAACCCGCTCCGCGACCTCGTCGACCGGGTCTGCTACGTCGCCGCCCGGGGCATCGAGATCGGGCGACCCGACGAGGTCATCACGACCGGGGTCCTCTCCCGCCTCTACGGGGCGCCGGTCGAGGTGCTCGTCGACAGCCGCAACCGGCGTTTCGTCGTCGGCATCGACGAGGAGCTGGCGCACCCCCACCACCACGGCGCCGCCGACGAGGGGGCCGAGTGACGGCCGCCCTCTTCGCCGCCGTCGGCTGGAACCTCGCCCGCGACGTGAGCCAGATGCTCTCCTACCCCTTCATGCAGAACGCCTTCGAAGCGGGCACGGTCGTGGCGCTGGCGGCGGGCATCGTGGGCTACTTCGTCGTCCTCCGCCGGAGCGCCTTCGCTGCCCACGCTCTCTCCCACGTCGGCTTCGCCGGCGGCGCCGGTGCCGCGCTCGTCGCGGTCGCCCCTCTCTGGGGGCTGCTCGCCTTCTCGGTCGGCGCGGCGGCCATCATGGGCGGGATCGGCCGGCGCCTTCGCGAACGCGACGTCGTGATCGGGATCGTCCTCATGTTCGCCCTCGGCCTCGGCTACCTGTTCATCAACCTCTACCAGGGCAGCGCCACCGACGTGTACTCGATCCTGTTCGGGCAGATCTTCGGCATCGACCGTTTCAGCGTCGTCCTGTCCGCCGCCGTCTCCCTCGGCGCCGTCCTCGTGCTCGGCGCCATCTACCGGCCGCTGCTGTTCGCCTCGGTCGACCCCGAGGTGGCCGAGGCCCGCAGGGTGCCGGTCGGCGCGCTCAACGTGGCCTTCATGACCCTGCTCGGGGTCACCGTCGCGGTCGCCGTCCAGATCGTGGGCGTGCTGCTCATCTTCGCCCTCCTCGTCGCGCCGGCCGCCGCCGCCGAGAGGCTCGCCGCCCGCCCTGCGGCCGCCATCGCCGCCTCGGCGGCCATCGCCGTCGCGTGCACCTGGATCGGGCTGTTCCTCGGCTTCTACTTCAGCCCACCGGTCAGCTTCTTCATCGCGACGCTCGCCACGGGCGCCTACCTCGCCGCCCGTCTCGTCTCCTCCGTCGCCCGGCGCGGTGGGCTCAGGCCCCGCCCGGGCTCTCGGGGCTGAGCTCGCCGACGAGCCAGGAGATGGCCCGCTCCTCCATGTAGGCACGGTCCTCGAGGTGCCGGGGGAGGTGGCGCTCTCTCGGGAAGACCAGGAGCTCGTAGTGCCTGCGCGCCGCGATCAGGTGGTCGACGAGGCGGGCGGTGTGGCGGAAGTGCACGTTCTCGTCGAGGAGGCCGTGCACGAGCAGGAGCCGCCCGGTCATCGAGGAGACGTGGGAGAGGACCGAGCTCTCCGCGTAGCCAGTGGGGTTCTCCGCCGGGGTGCCCATGTAGCGCTCGGTGTAGTGGGTGTCGTAGCCGTCCCAGTCCGTCACCGGGGCGCCAGCCACGCCCGCCCGGAAGACTTCCGGCGCGCGTGCGAGCAGCTGCAGGGTCATGTAGCCGCCGTAGCTCCAGCCGAAGACCCCGACCCGTCGGGGGTCGGCGAGCCCCTCGGAGACGGCCCAGGCGACGCCGGTGACCTGGTCGGCCACCTCCACCTCGCCGAGGCGGCGCCAGACGGCCGACTCGAAGGCGAGCCCGCGCCGGGCCGAGCCCCGGTTGTCGACGGCGAGCACGTTGCAGCCGAGCCGGGCCAGGGCCTGGGCCCGCATGGCGGTGGTCGACGACCAGTCGTCGACGACGCGCTGGACTGCCGGTCCCCCGTAGACCTGGACGACGAGCGGCGGGGGCTCCGCCCCGGGCGCCGAGGTGCGATAGAGGAGGCCGAACAGCTGCGTCCCGTCCTCGGCCGGGAAGCTCACGAGCTCGGGCGGGGCGAGACCGAGCCCGGCCAGACGTGGGTCGGGGCGCTCTCTCAGGGTGAGGACCGGCCGGCGCTCGGCCGCCGAGACGACCCGGACGACGGGCGGCGAGTCGAGCGCCGAATGAGTGTCGACGTAGTGGGTGCCCGAACGGGAGAACAGGACCCGATGCGTCCCGCGCTCCTCGCTCAGGCGCTCGACGGCGCCGCCGGTGAGCGGGACCGAGTAGAGGTGCCGCTCGGTCGGGCCGTCCCGCGTGGCGGAGAAGTAGGCGAGGCCGGCCGTCTCGTCGACGCCTTCGAGGGCGTCGACCTGCCAGTCGCCGCCCGTCAGCACTCTCACGAGCTCCCCGGTCGACGAGCGGAGCTCGAGGTGGCGAAAGCCGCTCCGCTCGGAGCTCCAGAGGAATGCCCCGCCCGCGAGCTCGAAGAAGTCGTCGCCGAGGTTGAAATAGGGCTCCTGCTCCTCGACGTGGACGACGGTCCCGGACCCGGCTGCGGGGTCGAAGGCGACGAGCTCGAGGCGGCGCTGGTCTCGGCTCTGGAGCTCGGCGAGCAGGCGGCCGTCGGCGAGCCAGTGGACGCGTGCGAGGTAGCGCTCGCCGGCGCCGGTGTCCATGAGGACCGGCTCGCCCCCGGCGGCCGGCACGACGGCCAGGCGGACGAGGGCGTTCGGTCCGCCGGCGAAGGGGTAACGATGCGTCTCCTCGGCGGCGGGACCGGTCTCGTCGCTGCCCTGGTGGACGATCCGGTAGACGGGCACGTGACGCTCGTCGACCTCGGTGTAGGCGAGGAGGCGGGAGTCCTTCGACCACCACAAGCCCTCCCCGCGGCCCATCTCCTCCTGCGCGACGTACTCGGCGACCCCGTGCGAGAGGCCGTCGCTCGCTCCGGAGGTGAGCCGGACCGGCCGCGCACCCCCGCTCAGTGCCAGCACCTCGAGCTCCCCTCCCCGCGAGAATGCGACAGCGGAGCCGTCCGGCGCCAGGCGCGGCGTCTCGATCGGGTCCCCTCCGGTGGTCTCGAGCAGGCGGACCGCCCGCGGCGAGAGCGGGCGGCGCTCCAGGTCGCCGACGACGTAGACGCCGTCCGGGAGCGGGACGAGGAGCATGTCGACCTCGGCGGCGAAGGTCGCCGAGGTGACGCCCCGGCCCACCTCCCGCGCTCGCTCCCGCCGGAGCTGCTCCTCGAAGCTCAGGCCCTCCTCGCTCAGCCCCGCCGAGTCGAAGGGGACCTCGATGCTCTCCCCCGGACCGCTCAGGTCGATGAGGTACAGCCGGCGCTCGAGTCCGCCGTCGGGGTCGTCGAGGTAGCTGAGGACCCGCCCGGAGGGCGAGAAGGCAAGACCGACCGGGACGGCGGCCGCCGGCAGGGGCAGCCGCGCCACCTCGAGGTAGGAGATCGGCGGCGGCATCCCGGTGTCGTCTCGTGTTCTCACGCCCGGCGACGCTAGCGGCGCTCCCACCGAGGCCAGAGGGCCAGGAGGCTCACTCCTCGGCCGGAAGCCGGGCCGAGTAGATCGAGTAGCCGTCGACGATGCGGGCGACGAGCGTCGCGAGCACGGTGGCCACGATCATCGGCACCATGATGGAGAAGCCCTGATGGGTGAGCTCCACCATGAGGGCGAGACCCGACAGCGGCGCCTGCATCGCCGAGCCGATCATGGCCGCCGCCCCGACGAGAGCGTAGGCACCGATCGAGCCCCCGCCCCACACGTGCATCCAGACGACCCCGAGGAAGCCCCCGATCATCGCCCCCGTGCTCATCGTCGGGGTGAACAGCCCGCCGGAGGCACCCGACTGCAGGGAGACGGCCGTGGCGAGGGGCTTCAGGGCGAACAGGGCGAGGAACAAAAGGATCGTCCCGTTGCCGAGGAAGGCGCCGTGGGCCATGTCCTTGCCGTTCCCGAACAGCTGCGGGTAGGCGATGCCGAGGACGCCGACGGCCGTGAAGGCGAGGAAGGGGGCGAACATGGCGAACCGCCCGTGGGCCCGATGGTGCGAGATCCAGCCGATGAGCCGGATGTAGCCGGAGGCGAACAGCCCGATGAGCGGGCCGGCGATGACCGCCCAGACCATGATCGCCGGGGAGAGGTGGTAGGCGGGCAGGTTGAGGTAGGTGGCCCGGATCGGCAGGTAGATCCAGGCGGTCGCCGTGGCGATGGCCGAGCAGGCGAGCGCCGGGAGCACGACCGGGAGCGCCATCGTGCCAAGGGTGACCTCGAGGGTGAAGATGGCACCCCCGAGCGGCACGTTGTAGACGGCCGCCAGGCCGGCGCCGGCTCCGCAGGCGACGATGACGCGGCGCTGGCCAGGGGTGAGCCCGAACCAGTCCGCCATGAGCGACCCCGACGAACCGCCCATCACCTTCGGGGCGTTCTCTCGACCGATCGAGGCCCCCATCCCGATGACGAGCTCGGAGATGATCCCGCTCCCGAGGCAGCGGCGGAAGGAGAGCTTGGAGTCGCCCTTCCAGATGGCGTCGTCGACCTCGGACTTCTCGCCTCGGGTGTAGCGGCGCAGCAGGTACCAGGCGGGCCCGCCGATGGCACCGGCCACCATGAGCGAGACGACACGGCGGAGGTCGCTCGATCGCGCCACGGCCGCCTCGAGGCTGCCGGTGTGGTACCCGAAGGCGAGGTGCTGGACGTTGAAGAGCACGACCATGAGCAGGTCGCCGAAGAGGCCGGTCGCAACGCCGGTCAGCACGAGGGCCACCCAGAACCTGACCGTGAGCGGAGCATCGAGGTCGCCGGTGACGTTCGGCTGCTCGGTGGCCCCCCGCCCGGACGGGAGGCGGCGCTTCAACAGGGGCGCGGGATGCCGGACGCGCTCGCTGACGCCGGCAGGGCCGGAACGGGCCTGACGCGTGTCCTGCGCCGGTGCATGCCGTCCGGGGTATCTCATGGGGTCATCGTGGGTGGCGGATGGCTCGTCGCGCAAACCCGGGAGGGCGGGCCACTGGCAGTCAGCCTCCTCGTCCCCTGGCGGGGGCGTCGTGCCGAGGTGAAAATGGGCTCGGGAAGCCCGCGACGCCGACCCTTGCTTGGCACCTGAGGCCGACAGTCAGTCCGGCGCCGGATCCCGACCAGAAGGGTCGCGCGCTGTTGCTTCGTCCACGGACCAGGAGCTCGGTGCCCTGGCCGGGGCGCCCGGGCGTCCCGCTCCCATGGGCAGGCAGTGGAGGAGCTGGCGACATGCCACACGAACCTGCGGTCATCGGCGCCGGCGAGCGGGAGGAGGTCATCAAGAGCGCCGGGGACGTCGACGTGGCGAACCCCACGGCCAAGGTCTGCACGCGCATGCCTCAAGACGGGCCTCTCCGGTCCCGAACCATCCCGTACGCACGCCCTCCTCTCCGTACCTCGGGGGACCCGACCAGGGGCATCTCCGGAACCGGCCAGTCGGCCGGACATGGGCCTTCGCCGTGAGATGAGCGGCTCGGCTCCCCCGCTGTGAGCCTGACGAGGCTGCAGGAGTCCGCCCCGGTGGACCTCGGTCCGCACGCTTGCTCCCTCCAAGGAGGCTCTCGACACCCCGCTCGGCCCGCCGCCTCCCGGCGACGAGCGGGGGCCTGCTACCGGGCTCTCCGGCGATGACCCGGGCGGCACTTCCACCCGCTCGGTCGGCCCAGCTTTCGGGACGCACCACGACCGGAGCGTAGGGGTCGGCCGGGGCGGAGCGAGGTTGCAGGCGGCGAGGTGACCGGACCGGAGTCGCCCGGCCCCGAGCGGCGGTGCACCGGCGGCGGACAGCGGGCCGGCGGCTCCCCGGTGTCGCCACGGCGTCCCGCCGGGCTCGGGCGGCAGCTCGCGCCGAGGCCATGGCGTGGTTGGCTCACCCTCGAGCTGGGTAGCACGCGGCGCAAGAGGCCTTCGCCCGAGCCACGAGGAGCACGATGCGGACGACCAGCGGACGACGATGGGCGGCGTAGCGCCGATCGCCGGCGCCGGCAGCCCGAAGCGCCGGGACGAGGAGCAGCCGGCCGCCCGCCGGGTCGGCAGCTGGCTCGTGTGGTGGAGCCTGCTCATGGCCTTTTGGATGTGGGTCGACGACTCGCTGCTGCTCCCCGAGATCGTCGCCGGCGTCATCGTCTCGATCGCCGGCGCCACGCTTGCCGAGGCGGCCCAGCACCAGTCGGCCACGCGCATCCGGATCCGGATCGAGTGGCTCGCCCCCGCCCTGTCCCTCCCGCGTCAAGTGGCACAGGACAGCGTCGTCGTCTTCGCCGCCCTCTGGCGGAAGCTGGCGCGGGGGGAGGACCCGCCGAGCGGCTACGTCGGCCGTCCCCTCGCCTACGGCGAGGAGAGCGCCGAGGGAGAGACCCGCCGCGTTCTCCAGGTCGCCGGCTCGTCGGTCGCACCCAACACCTTCGCTCTCGGGATCGACCCCGACGAGGAGGTCATGGTCGTCCACCACCTCGTCCTCCCCGACGGCGGCCGGGGAGCGGACGGGGGAACCCCCCCGCCGTGATCCCCTTCGTCCTCGCGGCCGTCGCCATGCTCGTCGCCCTCGTGCCGGTCGGGATCGCCAGTCGCCAGGGTGGCCTGATGGAGGCGGTCGTCGCCTACGAGGCCGCCAGCTCCATCACCGTCATGGAGCTGATCCTCCTGCCGGAGGCCTTCCGGCGCCCGGCGCTGTTCGAGCTGCCCGTGCTCATGGCGGTCCTCGTCTTCGCGAGCGGGCTGGTCTTCGTCAACGCGGGAGAGCGCTGGCTGTGAGCGCGGGTGCGCTCGCCGTCGACGTCCTGCTCGGGCTCGCCTGCCTCGTCGTGCTCGCCTCGGCGCTCGGCGTCCTCGTCATGGAGGGGGCGGCGAACAAGCTCCACTTCGTCGCCCCGCTCGGCTTGCTGGGGCCCGTCCTCGTCGGCCTGGCGGTGTCGGTCCAGTCCGGCTGGAGCCAGGCAACGGGCGCCACCTGGCTCGCCGTCGGCTTCGTCGTCGTCTCCTCACCGTTCCTCAGCCACGCCACCATCCGAGCCATCCGCCACCGGGAGGCGGGCGACTGGCGTGCGGGGGTGGTGCGCGACCCGGGCGGGAAGACGACAGGGTGAGCCTCCTCGCCTCGGCCGCAAGCCCACCGGCGCCGCCGTACGCCCTCCACCTCCTGCAGGCCAGCCTGCTCGTGCTCACCCTCGTCGGCGCCACGGCGGTCGTGCTCACCCGCCAGCCCGTCCGCCAGGTGGTGACGCTCAGCATCTACGGCCTCGTGCTGGCGCTGCTGTTCCTCAGCTACCAGGCGCCCGACGTCTCGCTGTCCGAGCTCACCATCGGAGCCGTCCTGCTGCCACTCCTCCTCCTGCTCACCCTGGCCAAGCTGAAGAACTCGGCCAAGTGACGCCCTCCACCCGCCGCCTCGTCGTCATCGTGGCGCTCCTCGGCACGGCCGGCTTCGTCGTCTGGGGCCTCACGGGGCTCCCCCCCTTCGGCGGCTACCGGGGGCCGTACGGCTTCCGCATCAATGCAATCGCCGTCGCGCAGACGCACGCAACCGGCGTCGTGTCGGCCGTCAACTTCTTCTACCGGGGCTTCGACACCGTCGGCGAGGAGTACATCCTCTTCATCGCCGCCACGGGGGTGGCGACGGTGCTCCGGCGCCTTCGGGGCGAGAGCGAGGCGGGGACCGACCCCCAGGAGCTCGACGTCCCGCCGACGAGCGAGGCGGTGCGCATGTTCACCCTGGGCCTGCTCGGGTTCGTCTTCGTGATGGGCTGGTACCTGGCGAGCCACGCCCAGACGAGCCCTGCCGGCGGATTCCAGGGAGGCGTCGTGTCGGTGAGCGCCGTCCTCATGATCTACCTCGCCGGCCAGTACCTCCGCTCGAGGCGGCTCTCGCCGATCGACCTTCTCGACGCCCTCGAAGCCGCCGGCGCCGGCGGCTTCGCCGCGGTCGGCATCGGGACCCTCGCCGCCGGAGCCGCCTACCTCGCCGACGTCCTCCCGCTCGGGAACCACCTCGGGGCGGTCAACTCCTCGGGGACGATCGTCCTCATCAGCCTGCTGGTCGGCGTCGAGGTGACCGCCGCCTTCCTCGTCATCGCGAGCGAGCTGCTCGAGCAGACCCTGCTCGTCGGCGGCGAGCGATGAGCATCTTCCCCTTCCTCGTCGCCGCCTGGCTGCTCGTGATCGGGATCTATGGGATCGCGACGAGCCGGCACCTCGTCCACCAGATCGTCTGCCTCGTCGTGACCCAGTCCTCGACGTACCTCATCCTGCTCGGCGTGGGCTTTCGCACCCGGGGGATCGCCCCCT
>JAJZZB010000237.1 GCA_021797795.1 Actinomycetes bacterium
GTGAGGATACGGGGCCGCTCTGAGGTGTGGCGGAGCGTCCGAGGCGGCGTCAGGGGTGGCGGGGCGCGGGGCGGGCGGGGGACGGTCACCACTCCACGTAGAGCCGCCATTTGAGTAGGAACTCCTCGAGGCGCATCCGAGCCGGCCCCATCTCGAGCGGTTCTCCGCCGCCGGGTGCGGCGCGGACGAGCCCACAGTCGCCGCCTGGCGCTGTCGGGTCGCCCCAGAGCATGAAGACGCGCTCTGTGGGGTCGCGCTTCGACTGCCAGGTGAGCCCATCGGCGTCGGGCGCCCACCTTCTCAGGGAGGCTGCCCACTCTCGACACGTCGGGTAGTCCGACTCGTCGCAGCGCGTCAGCCAGTCGTCCTGGCCGATCTGGTGCGCACCTGCCCCACAGACGACGACGAGTCGAGCGTCGCGGGCGACGACGATTCGTGAGACGCCCTTCCCTGCGACGCGGCTCCGTGGGAGCGGCCGGGGACCAAGAGCGGTGAAGTTGAGGTCCCGTGCGAAGGCCTCGGCGAAGGCGCCCTCCTCGGTGAGGGCCCCGTAGAGGTAGGCGTACGAGCCGTCGACGCTGTCGAAGCGGCCGCCGCTCACCGGTGCGCCCGGAGGCGGTGCGGCGCGGGCGGTGGCGTTGAACGATTCGGCGGATCGGCCGAGGTGATGGACGCGGACTGCCGCCGTCCCTGCGGCCAGGACCTCGATGACCGGGTTGCCGGGGCAGGCCCGTGGCGGGGGGAGCTTCGGCACACCTCAGAACTCGTTGCCGGGTTCCGCCTCGGCGAGCGTGAGGAGCTGTGCGTCGTCGACGTGATCGATCGGGCGCTTGTGGCCCCACCTCGGGTTCGGTGAGGTCCACCACGAGAGCGCACCCCACGGGTCGCGCGCCGCCCCCAAGGCTTGGTTGACCCGGGCGACAACCGGTCGGATCCGATGACGACTGCGGTCGAGCTGGAACTCGGGATAGACGAACGCATTCCCGCGCTTCACCGCGACGAGCTGGGAGCTCGAGCGCAGCCGCTTGAGTCGTCCGCGCACGTCGCCGACGGGCCCAAGGATCTCGTCCGCTGCCGGTGCGCTCAGCATCGGGAGCTCGGCGAAGAGCCTCCGATGGAAGCTGCCGGCGTAGGCCTGGCGCTGGGCCTCGATCTCGACGAGGTGGGGGAGGCCGGCCAGGGTCTCGACATGCCGGGGGCGGGCGGCGACCTGAGCAAGGTAGGAGGTCACCTCGTACGCGGTCTGCTCGGGGAACTCGGGCGAGGAGAGGAGCAGGTCTTTGACCTGGTTGATCGTTTCGTCCACGAACGCAACGATACCTCTATCGTGGGGTCCGTGGTGCGGTTCGGTGCGCCATGCGCAGAATCCCACCGAGGCCCTGGCGGCACTCCTCATCCCGGGGCGAGGTGTACCAAACCGCGCAGAATTCCACGAAACGGAGAGCCTGGAGCCACTCCTGGTGCGGCGAGCTCCGGCGCGTCGAGGGCGACCTCGATCCGCGATCCTCATGGTGCTACGGAGGGACGCTCTACGCTTGCGTTCGTCGCGAAGGCCGGGTGAACCTCCCCGCCCGCAGGGACGGGGATTGCGGCCGCGGTTCGTTCAACAGGCACGACGCACGAAGCGGCTCGTCCGAAAACACGCACGGCAACCCGCCAGAAGCCCGACTTGGAGAACAACACGCACGGCGGCCTTCCCACCAAGTGTCGGCCGCTCCCATCCGCGTCGCCCACCTGCGCGTAGGGACTCGCGAGTCGGCGTCGTCACGGACAACTGGCGGGCACGGCCTGGGAAGCGCTCTTTCCGAGGTGTGCGGCGTACGGGGGGGCGTTCCTGCCCACTACGAAAGCAGGGGCTGGCCGGCGGGGAGCCGGGCGGGTGGGGGAGGGACCGGAGAGGGACGACCCCCCAGGCTGGGGCGATGGAGAGAGCTCTCCTCGTGACGATGGCGGGCGCCGATGAGCGCGTTCGTCGTCGACAAGGCCCACGTCGACTACCTGGTCTCCGCCGGCCTCCTGCTCGTCCATCCGGGGGACACGCTGACCTGGTTGTGGTCGGAGGAAGGTCCGTCGGACACGGACGATCTGCACGAGCGCGGCGAGCCGTGGGGCCGTGGCTACTACGACTGGGTACGGCGCTCGCAGCGTCGCCTCGACGTCTCGACGGCTGGGCGAGTGGGTGCGATGCTGCTGGCCGAGAACCGCCGCAGCGTGAACTTCCGCTACGACGAGGAAGACTGGGAAGAGCCGTACTCGTTCGAGCCGGTCGCCTCCGTCGACCCCGTCGTCGTCTTGAAGGCGCTGTCGTGCTACGAGTACCAGGCCTGCGAGCATCCCGAGTGGGAAGCGAGCGAGGCCCGCGCGTTCTGCGAGGCGCTCCGCCACAGGGCGATCGCCTCGTTGCCCGGCTACGCCGAGGCGCCGTGGGGGATCAGCCACGAGTGGCTGGCTCGCAGGCGATCGGCTGCACGCATCGCGTGACGATCCGCTCCGGCGACGCGTCGTGTCGCGTCGCCGGAGCGGAAGTACCAGCCGCGAGTTGTACGACGGGTGCCACCCGGCCACCTCGAGCACGCGGGAACCGGTGATGTGTAAATCAGCGTTATAAAATAACAGGAAAGACAGGCCTTTCCATCTGAGTGTTGCCGAGGCGGGCCACCACGCATTGAGGGCACGCTGAGCCGCGGAGATATCGGCGAACAGCATTGAGATGGAAAACCCGTTGTTCGGATACCGGCGAGCGGTCGAAGTGCTCGGGTTGCCGGCTCTTGTCCTCGGAACGCTGGCGCCGCCGACTCGGAGCTCTTCAAAGTCTTGATGATGGGCCCTTCACTGTTCCCTCGCTACGGTCCGAACCATCGCGCTGAAATGGGCCTCTCGTGCGCGTGGGCTGGCCGATTCGGCCGTTCGCGAGCTGACGGGGACTCGGAGAGCGTTGGATCGGCCACGCTGCCGGGAGGTCGACGCCTCAGCGACGCTCGGCTGTGTGCCACGGATCGCCCATCGCCCGATGCCGTCTTCGAGCGTGACGCCGGACGCGTGGCGCCTCGGCGAGCGAGACGTCGACGCGCTCAGACCCTGTCGCGCACCTCCCAGAGCTCCGGTTGGGCGACCAGACGTGCGAGGGCGCGCGCCACCGGAGCGAGCTCGGCCCGATCGAGCCGGCCCAGGAGAACCCGGCGCTGTTCCTGCTGCATACGGGTGAGGCCGCTCGGGTCCCGGTCGGGGCGGACGATCCAAAGCACCGTGTCGGTGAGCTCGTTGCGCTCGTCGCCGACCAGGACGACCGCTTCGACGCGCCCGCCCAGGTCGTAGAAGCCACCGGTGCGCATCGGCGACGCGAGGATCGACGCTCGTTCGCTGGCCAGGCTGAGCTGCGCTGCGAGGTCGGCTTCGCCGGCGAGGGAGCGGGGCGGGACGACGACGGGCTCGGCGAGCCCCGCCAGGACGAGCGGGTCGGGAAGGGAGATCGGGTGGTCGTCGTCTCCGCGATCCGCCTCGACGACGACCCCGAGCCCCGGCGTCGCGAGATAGAGCGCACAGAACCCGAGCGCCGGCCCCACCGGCGTGAGGATCCCGGCTCGCCGTGCCCGGCGGATCACGTTCGCCAGGCCCATGCCCGAGATGGCGCGCCATGGGGCGAAGACGTGTGCGGCGGGAGGGACGCCCCGCATGCGCCGCACCTCGCTCAGCCCGCTGCCGCGCAACAGCTGGAGCCCCTCGTCTGCTCTGGCGGCCGCCAGGATCGCGCGGGCGGCGAACGGTCCTCGGGACAGCGCTGCGATGCGCTCCGGCACCTCGCATCGTGCGACGGCGGCGGCGACGTCGCACAACGAGCGGGTGCTGGCAAGGTCGTCGA
>JAJZZB010000238.1 GCA_021797795.1 Actinomycetes bacterium
ATCCGACCGGCCTCGCGCTACGTCGGGCCCCCGCCCGCACAGCCCGTCCCGCCGCGGGCCTGATCAGGCGAGGAAGTCGCGGGCGAGCTCCTCGAAGGCGGCCGTCGACCACTCGAGCGACTGGACGTCGATCCGCTCGTCGTCGCCGTGGAACATGGCGGAGTAGCGCTCGTAGCCGAGCCGGTTGGAGAACATCCCGAAGCCGTAGGCCTGTACCCCCTTGCGCCGGAAGAAGCGGGCGTCGGTCGCCCCCACCATGAGGGAGGGCACGACGACGGCGTCAGGGTGGAAGCGGCCTGCCAGCGCTCTCATCGCCGAGAAGAGCGGGGTGTCGGCCGAGGAGGCGCTCGGCGGGTCGTCGACCGCCTCGAGCACCTCGACCTTGTCGGCGAGCTCTCCGACTGCCTCGGCGATGAGCGCCCGGACGTCCGCCTCGGTCCAGCCGGGCATGGTCCGGATGTCGACCTGGAGCTCGACGGCGTCGGGGATGACGTTGATCTTGGTGCCCCCGTGCAGGATGGTCGGGGCCATCGTGGTGTGCGTGCAGGCATGGGCGTGGCGGGCGAGGGTGACGTCGTCCATCTCCTCGAGCAGGCCGTCGAGCCTCGTCTCGTCGACGAGGGCGGAGGCGAGCTCGGGGGCCAGTCCGGCCGCCTCGACGAAGCTCGCCCAGGGAGCGAGCACCTCCGGGCGCGTCCGGAACGAGGCGAGGCGGCGCACCACCTCGGCGGCGGTGACGAGGGCGTTGTCGGTGCGAAGCGGCTGGGAGGCGTGGCCGGCCTCCCCGGTCACCCGCAGCCGGCACCAGCAACTGCCCTTCTCGGCGACGGGGATCTCGAGGAGCGTCCCGCCCGGCATCTCGAGCGGCATGCCCCCCGACTCGGTGAGGACGTAGTCGGCCGCCACGGCGTCCGCCGCGTGCGCGGTCAGCCACCCGGCGCCGTGGGCGCCGAGTGCCTCCTCGTCGGCGACCGCCGCCAGGACGAGGCTGCCCCGGGGGGCGAAGCCCCGGCGGGAGAGCCGGGCGAAGGCGAGCGACATGGCCGTGGTCAGGTTCAGCATGTCGACCGCCCCCCGGCCCCACACCTCGCCGTCGACGAGCTCGCCCCCGAAGGGGTCCCGGCTCCAGTTGTCCTCGTTCACGGGCACGACGTCGGTGTGGCCGAGGTAGCAGAGCGAGGGGGCCTCCGGGTCGCTCCCCTCGATGCGGGCGACGAGCGAGACCCGGCCCGGGACCGGCTCGAAGCGCTCGAGGTCGGCCCCGGCCTCCTCGAGGACGCTCACGAGCACCTCGGCGTTGCGCCCCTCCTCGCCCGAGGCGGCCGAGCCGTCGTTCACGCAGCGGTTGCGGATGAGCTGCCGGAGGAGCTCGACGGCCTCGTCACCCCCGCTCGTGGTCACTTCGTCTCCTCCTTCGCCCCGACGGTCCGCCACATGAGGATGTGGGGCCCGATCGCCTCCTCGTCGAAGGCCTCGCCGCAGGTGGCGAAGCCCTCCCGCTCGTAGAACGCCACGGCCGGCGTGCGGGCGTGGCACCAGAGCACGCCGCCGCCCCGTGAGGCGACGTGGTCGACCAGCGCCCCCATGACGGCCGCGCCGATGCCGCCCGAGCGCAGGTCCTCGCGTGTCGCCATCGAGCGGAGCCGCCACTGGCGCCCGGGGGGCACCACGCTCGCGAGCGGCTCGTGCACCGCTTCGGGGGTGACGGCCGCAGAGCCCACGACCTCGCCCGATCCCACGAGGGCGGCGCCGATGACGACGGCGTCGGGGTCGCCTGCCCCCGGGAGGGCCATCTCGGCGAGGGACTGGTGCGGGCGCAGCACCTTCTGGCGCAGCGCGTAGGTCCGCTCGGGTTGGACCGGGCCGACCTCGACCGGACCGATGGGCAGCTCGATGAGGGTTGTCGTCTCGATGCCCCGATCGTAGGGGAGGATGGCGGCCGTGAGAGGCGAGACGGCGGGCTTCGAGAAGGCCTCCCGGTCCTACGAGCGGGGGAGGCCCGGCTACCCGAGGGAGACGGTCGACTGGATCGTCGCGGCCGGCGGCCTCGGCCCGGGACGGCGCGTCGTCGACCTGGCGGCCGGCACCGGCAAGCTCACCCGTGAGCTCGTCTCCTGCGGCGCCGAGGTGGTCGCCGTCGAGCCACTCGCCGAGATGCGGGCCCGATTCGCAGAGGAGCTGGCGCGAGTCCGGCTGGTCGCCGGGACGGCCGAGGAGACGGGGCTCCCGTCCGGCTTCGCCGATGCCGTCACCGTCGCCCAGGCATTCCACTGGTTCGCCGACGACGAGGCGCTCGCCGAGATCCACCGGGTGCTCCGGCCGTCCGGCCTGCTGGCGCTCGTCTGGAACCGGCGGGACCTCTCCCATCCGGTCCAGGAGGCGGTCTCCCGGCTGACGGCCCCCTATGTCGGGGAGGCGCCCACCTACGCGAGCGGCCACTGGAGGGAGGTGATGGCGGCCTCCGACCTCTTCGAGCCGGCGGGCGAGCACCGCTCGGTGCTCGTCCAGCAGCTCGACCGGCAGGGCCTCGTCGACCGGGTCGCCTCGACGAGCTACGTCGCCAACCTCCCCGAGGGGACCCGGCAGGACCTCCTCGAGTCGGTCGCCGCCCTCGCCCCCGACTCGGGCACGCTGTCGCTTCCCTACGACACGACCGCCTACGGGTTCCGCCGGCGCTGAGTCCACCCTCCGGGCCGGAGAAGGCGGACCGCCCGGCGCAGGGGCTGGCAGAAGAGCTGCGGGCTCGGGTCGCCGGCGTGTCGCCGCCATCGTCGGGCTCGTCGTGACGGCGGTGGCGGTCCTCGAGCCGGCCGCTTCCCCGGTCAGCCGGTCGGGCCTGTGCGCCGGCTCGGAGCAGCCCCTCTCGAGCCGAGCGGCCCGACCCGTCCCGGCTCAGCCCGGCCGGCGGAAGCCGGCCATCCCGAGGCCAGGGTGCCAGTCGAAGGGCATCTGCCACGAGGTCTCGAACCCGAGCGCCCTCACCCGGGCCTCGGTGGCCGACCAGGTGCTCCCGGGGTCCTCCGTGCGGTGGTACTCGAGCAGGACGACCTCGACGTCAGCCCACAGCTCTGGACCCGAGGCGGCGAGCACCTCGTGCTCGGCGCCCTCGCAGTCGAGCTTCACGACCCGGACCGGCCCGGGCGCCTCGCCCACGAGCCGCTCGAAGGCGACGACCGGGACCTCGCGCGACGCCCCCGGGCGGGGCATCGAGGTGGAGGCCTCGCAGGAAGCCTCGTCGATCCCGAACAAGGTGGCGGTGCCGTCGGCGGCCCCGACCGCCTCGTTGCGCGCCGTCGCCCTCGTGCGGTTCGCACGCAGGTTCGCCTCGAGGTAGGAGAAGGTCGCCGGGTTGGGCTCGATGCAGACGAGCGAGGCGGCCGGCCAGCGCTCGGCGAACAGCAGGGCGGCCGCCCCGATGTGCGCACCGACGTCGAGGACGACGTCGCCCTCTTCGAGGCGGACGTCGCCGAGGCCGGAGAGGTGGTAGACGTCCTCGACGAACATCTCGAAGACCGGCCACCAGGCCGGCCGGGACGGCGGCGAGAGGATGGTCGTCCCGCTGCGCAGCCGCGTCGTGATGTCCCCTCGCTTCACCCCTGCGCTCGACAGCGACAGCCGAGCCAGCACCTCCGGCCAGTTCCCGACGGCGCCGGGGAGCCGGCGGAGGAACGAGGCGAGGGCGCCGGGCGTGATCTTCCCGATGACCGGCGAGCCGTCGCCGCCGAGCGCGACGCCGGAGGCCCCTGTCGCCCCCGTCGCTGCCGGCACGGCCGGCGATGCTACCGGCCGGCCGCCCCGCCCGACGGCCGACGCCCTCGTGTCCGGCGGGGGCCCTCCGGCCTCGTAGCCTGTAGGG
>JAJZZB010000239.1 GCA_021797795.1 Actinomycetes bacterium
GAACTCGAGCAGTCCCTCGTCGCGAAGCTCGCGCAGCGCCCGCAGCACGGTGTTGGTGTTGGAGCACCTTCGCGAGTCCTTCGCGAGGGGCACGCGCTCGCCAGGCTTGGCCTCGCCCTCGCTGATCGCCCGTCGAATCTCCGCGGCGACCTGCTGGAAGAGGGGTGTCCCTTCTGCCAGGTGTTAGCGGCACCTCTTGTCGATGACCCGGTGGGCGAGTTCGGCAGCGCTCCTTGAGGCTGGACTTCGTCGGACGGACGCGCGAGTGCGCCGTTGACACGTGCGAGATCTGGCGACGACCATCGCGTCGACCAGTACCTGGACGCGTCAGGACCCCCTCCCGCAGATGAGTTGGTCGCTCACGGAAGGGGGCCCGGAAGGGCGATACCGCCGTGGCCATCCTATGGCCGACACCGCTTGGTGTCGATGAGTACGCAGCCGCGGGCGCCGAGCTCGTCGTCCCGCGGCTCGCCTGTCCGAGCTGCCATCAGCCGATGATCCGCTGGGGCTCCTATCGCCGCGACGTGCGTCTCGTCACGCTCTTCCAGCTGTTGATCCGTCGCCAGCGCTGCCGGCCGTGCGGCCGCACCCACGCCGTGCTGCCGGGGTTTGTCACCCGCGGTCGACTCGATGCGATCGAGATGATCGGCCCGCTGCTCGAGCAGGCGGCCAACCATCGTCTTGTCGCCGAGCTCGCGCGGGCGATCGACGTGCCGCCGACCACTGCGTCTGGGTGGTGGCGGCGCTTCCAGGGCCGCGCCGAGCTGCTCTCGGTCGGCTTCGGTCGCGTCTGTGTGGCGACCTGCGGGCTCGTGCCTCGCCTGTCGGGGACCGATGCGCAGGTCGCGATCGGGGCGATCAGAGCCGCATTTGTGGCGGCCGCCCGGCGCTTCGGCGAGCAGGTCGGGACGCTCTGGCGCTTCGCGAATGCCGTCGTCGGCAGCGAGCTGCTCACCACCAACAGGAATCCGTCCTGGTCATCGGCCTGATCCTCGGCTTTCATGCCCGGCACACCCGCCGAGGGTCGGCGGGCGTGAGGAAGGAGGATGTGATGGCCGGACACAAGGGTGACCGGGCAGAGGAGGTGGCGCTGTTCCGCTTCTCGGTGATCGCCGAGGCGGTCAGTGCGCGGCTCACACCGGCCGAACGGGGGCTCATCGTGCGCCAGCTCGCCGGGAGGAGCTGGACCACGCCGGAGGGGACCGAGCGATCCTTGTCCCGGGTGACGATCGACCGCTGGATCGCCGCCTATCGAAGAGACGGGCTATCGGGTCTGCGGCCGGTCCCGCGCTCGGACACCGGTCGCTCCCACTTGCAGCAAGCAGCCTTCTTGGAGGAGGCGGCGCGCCTTCGACGCCAGCTCCCCGCACGCTCTTCTGTCCAGATCGCAGACGCGATCTTCCGCGCACACGGCGTCAAGCTCTCCGAGCGCACGGTGCGGGCACACCTCGCCCGGGCCGGCCTCAGCCGCAAGGTGCTCTCAGGTGAGCCGGCCAAGGCCTTTGGACGCTTCGAGGCGAGCCGTCCGAACGAGATCTGGATCGGTGACGTCCTCCACGGGCCGTTCGTTCCCCATCCCCGCGTGCCCGGCTCCAAGCGGGCGAAGCTCTTCTTGCTGGTCGACGACCACAGCCGTCTCCTCGTGCACGGGCGCTTCATGACGGAGGAGAACACGAGATCCGGCCAGGACGTGCTGCGCTCGGCGATCGCGCGCCGTGGCGTTCCTGACATCTTATATGTCGACAATGGAGCTCCCTTTGCCAATCATCAACTGGCACGTGCCTGTGCGGTGTTGGGCATCCGCCTCGTCCACAGCCGTCCCTACAAGCCCCCCTTATCCGGCCAATGATTGATCGGTGGTAGTAGCTTGGCTGTGGATTCTGTGGAATATGTGGACAACACTTTTCTGTAATGCACAGGATGTTCCTCTTGTCATGCACCGGTGCGTTCTGCGTTACTGACGTTCCGTGGGCAACACACTTCGCGTGACTGGCAATGGCGAGTGCTGGCGCATTGACGACGACGAGCCGACGACGGCGGATGTTCTGCTCTGCAACGACTACCTCGCCTATCTCGCCGACCGCCGCTATTCGCCTGCGAGCGTGCGCGCCTATGCCTTTGATCTGTTGCACTTTGTTCGCTGGCTTTCGAGCGAGGACCTCATGCTCTCCGCGGTGAATGCCGACGCCTTGCTGCGCTACCTCGCTTCTTGCCGATCGATGCGCCACAAGGGTCAGCACGACAACGTGATCTCGATCGAGAGCCGGCGCGCCCTCGGCCTGTCGCCGGCCACGATCAACCGCCGGCTGGCAGCGATCTCGGGCCTGTTCAGCTTCCGCCAGATGCGCGACCCGGACGCCGTGAACCCGGTCCCACGAGGTCCGGCGGCTCGTCGCAGCGCCAAGGGCGAGCGGAGCGGGCTACTCGGCCACCTCACCCGACCACAATCCCGTTCCCGGCTGCGGGTGCGAGAGCCTCGGCGCCTGCCGCGTGGCCTTGACCGCGCCGAGACGACGGCGCTGCTGTCGAGCTTCCTGCGTGACCGAGATCGGGCAATCGCGGGGTTGATGCTCTTCTCCGGCTTGCGCTCGGCTGAGGTGCTCGCCTTGTCCGTGGCCGACGTGGACATCGGGCGGGGCTGGGCGCGCGTCGTCGGCAAAGGCAACAAGGAGCGACGGGTGCCACTCGATCCCGAGGTGGCCGGCCTCATCCAGTCCTACCTGCTCGCCGAACGACCCGAGACAACCTCGACGGCGTTGTTCGTCGTCGGGAAGGGCCCCCATCGCGGCCAGCCGCTCACCCCGGCGGGGCTTCGTCGCCTCTTTCGCTACCACCGAGAGATCGCTGGAGTGTCGGCCGGCCACCCCCACGCGCTGCGCCACAGCTTCGGCACCGCGCTGGCGGAGGCGGGTTGCGATCTTGCAGTGATCCAGGCACTGATGGGACACGACCACGTGGATTCTTCGGCCGCCTACATCCACCTCGCCCCCATTCATCTGCGCGCCGCCTACGACGCCGCCAGAGAACGGCAGCGCTCTCCCGGAGGGCCCGACTGATGCCGCCGCTCCCGATCGCCGTGCCTGAGGAGGCGGCCCCCCTCTACAGCGCCTACCTTGCCTGGCTTACCTCGCGCGGCGTCGGCAACAAGACCTTCTACAGCGGCGCCCGCAGCTTCCTTGTCCACTTTCCCGATCCCCAAGGTTTCGCCGGCCTGCCGCTCGAAGAGCGCTGCCGAAGGACGACGGGGCAGACGCAGCCGCTGATCAACTTCTTGATGTTGCACGGCCATCTCAGTCCCGGTTACGACTACCTCTTCGAACGCAAGCTCACGGCGATCCTGCGAGAAGCGGCGATCAGCCCGCTCGGCGGCGACCTCACCCGCTTTCGCGCTGGTGCAGCCGCGCTCGGTTACTCACAGAGTGCTTCAAGAGCGATGACCTCGCAGGTGGCGGTCCGCCTGTTGATCGAGACCGGAAAGGCGCTCGATCAGCTCGAAGACGAGGACTTCGACGCCTTCGACGCAGCGATCACCGAGCGGGAGCACCGCTGTGGCCGGTCGTTGCCGCACTACCGCCAGACGATCTATTCCTCCCGCGCCGTCACCTACCACCTCGGCGCACCGGCGGAGCCCGCACCGAAGCGCTCGACCCTTGGGCGATGGAGCTGGGAGCGCCACCTCGAAGGTGTCGGAGCACACATCCGCCGGCCGATGGTCGCCTACCTCGAGCGCCTGGAAGCGACCCTCGCCCGCTCGAGCGTCCAGGGCACCGCCTCTGAGCTCGCCCACTTCGGCCGCTTCCTCGCCCGCCACGACCCCGACCTCACCTCGCTCGCCCGGCTCGAACGCCGACGTCAC
>JAJZZB010000240.1 GCA_021797795.1 Actinomycetes bacterium
CGGCGTCGAGATTGGACAGCGGCTCGTCGCACAGCACGAGCCCCGTGTCGCCCACGAGCGCCCGCGCCAGCGCGACCCGCTGCTGCTCACCCCCGGACAGCTCGCTCGGATAGCGGTCGCCCAGGCGCCCGAGGCCGACGCGCTCGAGCATCTCGTCTGCCCGCGCCCTTCGCTCGGCCCTCGACAGGTGCCTTCGCCTCAGCGCGAAGGCGACGTTGTCGCGGGCGACGAGGTGTGGCCAGAGCGCGTAGTCCTGGAAGACCATCGCGAGGTCCCGCTTCTCCGGAGGCACGTGGCGAGACGCGCTCGCCACCTCTCGCCCGCCGAGGGCGATCCGCCCCGAGGTGATCCGCTCGATGCCGGCAAGGCACCTGAGCAGCGTGGTCTTGCCCGAGCCGGAGGGGCCGAGCAGAACGAGCACGGTGCCGGCCGCGACCTCGAGTGAGACGTCCTCGAGCGCCTTGACCTGCCCCTGGTAGCGCTTGCCGACGCGCTCGAAGCTGACCCGCTCAGCCACGCAGACCTCCTCCCGTGCCCGCCAGGCGCCGCCATCCCCTCGGCGCGAGCAGCCGGTAGCCGCCGAGCACGACGACGACCGCGAGGAGGGCGACCCCCACCGCGGTCACCGCCTGGGCCATGCCCACACCGAAGTGGTAGTTCCCGAGGTTGTCCTCGATCGCGACCGACGCTGGCGGGGAGCCGGGTGCGTAGAGCAGCTCCGAGATCGGGAGCTCGAGGAAGATCCCACAGAAGGTGAACAGCCACGCCATGGTGAGCGGCCGTGACAGGATCGGCAGCACGCCTCTCATGAACGCTCGGGCGGCGCCGGCGCCATGGGCCCGCGCCGCGTCCTTCAGCGACCGCTGGACCTGGGCGACCGCGCCGACCAGGACGCGAGCGTTGGTGGGCAGGCTCGACGCGACGTAGCCGATCAGCAGCAGCGTCACCGTCTGGTAGATGTCGACTCCGATCCGGGAGAGCGCCGGCAGGTTGTAGAAGAAGATGTACCCGGCGGCGAAGACCACCCCGGGAAGCGCGACCGACGCGAGGAGCAGGAAGTCGAGCAGCCGCGCCGAGGCGCTCCGCTTGCGGGCGAGCATCGTCGCGAGCACGAGCCCGCCGACGACGGTGACGGTCGCGCAGATGGCGCCGTACACGAGCGAGCGCTCGAGCGGCCCGGACAGTCCGGAGTCGTGGAAGACCGCCCGAAAGTTCGCGAGCGAGAGCCGGAAGCTCGCGCCGAAGTCCGCAAGCAGCGAGCTGCTGACGGCGCCGAAGCCGGGGACGCCAAGCGCGACGGCGTAGTAGCCGCCGGCGACGGTGACGGCGCCCGCCTTGCCCCATCCCCGCAGCTCGCGCCGGACCGCGGGGCGGGTCCGCCCGGAGAGCACGGCATAGGAGCGGGACCTGAGCGCCCGGGCCTGCAGGGCCAGCGGCACCGCCACAGAGGCGACGAGCAGCCACCCGATCGCCGCCGCGCCCGCGAAGTTGGGCGGGAACCCGCCGATGTAGGAGTACAGCTGGTAGGTCGCGAGCGGGAAGCTCGAGGCGTAGGCGAGGGTCGAGGCGACGCCGAAGTCGCCCACCGACTCCGCGAAGCCGATCGCGAGAGCCGAGGTGATCGCAGGAGCGAGTATCGGCGCGACGAGCCGGAGGGCGGCCAGCCGCCCGGCGCCGTGGACCCGGGCGGCGTCCTCTAGCTCCTGGCCGAGACCGGCGAGCGCGGCGGAGATCGCCAGGTAGCTGAACGGCACGCAGCGGAGCCCGAGGACCAGCACGACCCCGAAGGGCCCCATGATCGCGTGCGTGACAAAGGGCGCGTCGATCCCGATCCTGTACATCACGCCGTCGGGCTGGACGAGCCGCTGCCAGCCGATCGCCGGCAACCAGGACGGCAGCAGCAGGACCAGCCACATCGCGCCGCCGAAGAGGCGACGGCCGGAAAGGTCGGTGCGACCGACCAGCCATGCGATCGGAAAGCCGATCGCGAGCCCGATCCCCGCGGCGGCACAGCTCACCCAGGTCGAGTTGAGGAGCGACTCGGCCGTGATGCCGGTCATGATCTGACCGACGTAGGACAGCGTGAACCAGCTGCGTCCCTGGTCGAACAGCCGGGGCGAGACGCCGACGACGAGGAAGCACGCGCAGGGGGCAAGGATCGTCAACACGAGGGCGATCCACAACAGCGGACGCCCGAGCTGCGTCGCCCGCTCGGTGCTCGGCAGAGCGGGCCGCGCCCGGGGCCGCCGAGGTGTCAGCACCGCTACTGGACGATGTTCTTCTCGAACCACGCGTTGATGGTGTTCTCGCGTGGTCCCCACACGTATGGGTTGATGTTCTGCGTGCGCACCCCGGAGAGCGGCGGGAGCGCCTTCAGGGGGGCCACGCCATTCAGCACCGGGTAGTAGAGCGAGTCACCCGTCGGGTCGCCGGACTGCATCACCTTCTGGCCCGCCGGCGAGAGCACGAACTCGACGAACTGCTCGGCCTCGAGCTGCTCCTGCTTCGACGCCTTGGCGTCGATGCCAATGGCGCTCGGCAGGATCGTCACGGGATTGAGATACCTCACCTTGAGGCTCCTGTCGCTGAACGTCGCGCCGATCGCCGCCGAGCTCTGCACGAGGGCGATGTTGATCTGCCCGGAGGCGAGCGCGGCGAGGGTCGGCCCGTTGGTCGGGTTGACGACGAGGCCGTTCTGCTTCAGGCGCAGGAAGAAGCGCTCACCTTTGGCGATGGAGCCGACGTAGTTCATCAGCCCCGCGATGAAGGGGTAGGTGGGACCGGACTGGGTCGGGTCGTTCGTCCCGATCTGGCCCTTCCACTTCGCCGACAGCAGCTGTCCCCAGCTCGTCGGCGGGCTCGAGACCTTCGACGCGTTGTAGGCCATCGCGCCGGCGAGCGTGACGCCGGTCGGCACGTAGCTCTCGTCCTTTGGCAGCGCCTGCTTGCCGAGCGAGTTCCACGACACCTTCGGCTCGAAGCCCCTGAGCAGCAGGCCCTGGGTGTCGAGCCCGGCGAAGGCGGTGGCCCCGTCCACCCAGAGCAGCCCCCATCTCGGGTTGTTCCTCGAGGCCTCTATCTGGGTGAGCAGCGGACCGGTCGAGTTGTCGTCGAGCTGCACCGGGATGTGGTATTGCTTCGAGAACGCCTGAGTCTCGGCCTTGTCGTAGCCCTGCGCCGAGTAGACGACGAGCGGCACGTCCGAGGCCCTCCTCGCCATCGCTCCCGCCATGCTCGCGACCGCCCCGCCCGAGGCGGCCATGACGACGCACGCCGCCATGCCCGTCGCGGCGAAGGCGGCCGCGGCGCGGCCGGACAGACCGCGCTCAGCCAGAATCCGCGGCCGGTCGAGGCCGCGATCCAGCTCGGCATGTCCTGGCGTCAGGCCGCCTGCCCCACCTCGCCGGCGGGCCGTGGCCGGCTTCGAGCCCGAAGGGGTGGAGGTGTCTTCCACGCGATCTCTCCTGTCCTCTCGTCCCTTTGCCGGGTCGACGGTCCGAGCCGCCGGCGGCGGGCGTGCGGGAGCACGACCAGGGGGTGACGGTAGAGCTCGATGGTTACCGGGCGGCGACTGCTCGCTTGCGCCCCCGCCACCGCGAGACGACGCCTCGCTGAATTCTCGACGACCCGGCACCCGCGGGATTCTCGATAGGGTGGCGGGCCGCGGCCCGAGCAGGCCCGCCACCCGAGGCGGCTCGAGCCGGACGGCGGAAGACAGAGAGGGACGAGACGATGCGGGTAGGCGTGCTGACGGGAGGGGGCGACTGCCCCGGCCTCAACGCGGCGATCCGGGCGGTTGTGCGCAAGTCGACGGTTTCGTACG
>JAJZZB010000241.1 GCA_021797795.1 Actinomycetes bacterium
GCTCGTGGTCGAGGCCGCAATCCGCGTTGCCCACGGCCTCGGGCTTCGCGTCGTGGCCGAGGGCGTCGAGGCCGGCGCCCAGCTCGAGGCGCTGCGCGACCTCGGCTGTGACGCCGGTCAGGGGTACCTCCTCGCCCGTCCGGCGCCCGGCAAGGACGTGCCGTCCGCGATCGAACGCGCGTGTCGTGTCGCTGCCCGGTAGACGCCTGACGCGTCCGACGCTCACCGAGGCGTGTGCTGGCCCGCTCATGTGCTGGGCCGGCTATCCAGCCGCCCGCAACCCCGCGACGCGTCGCCGCCTGTGTCCCAGGTCAACCACGACGCCGGGTGTGCCGTTAACCACCATCGGGAAGCAGGCGCCAAGGGGTGGGCTGAAGGCGAAGGCGTTGAGGACGTGAACGACCGCAGTAGGCTGGCTCGCCGAGAGCGCACCGACCCCCGAAGGGGCAAGCGATGACTGCCGAGGTGACGCTCGACCCGTCTCTGCCCGCGCCGGCCCGACAGCGCCCTACGCCCGGCTCGCTCAACCTCCACGCGGCCACCTGGACAAGGGCGTTCTTCTCCCACCCGAGCCAGGTCGCCGCGGCCCTCGCAGCGACCGGCGCCCTTGCCATCGCCTCGGTCCTGCCGTTGCGCCACTGGCCAGGCTCGTCGCTGATCGTCCTGCTCGTCGCCGCTTGCGTCGCCGCAGCCAACGCCGGCCTGCGCGTCGTGATCGGCGAGCGCCTTCCCCGCTGGTGCCTGCAGATCGACGTCGGGAGCGGCAACCTGTTCGTGAGCGTGGCCACCGCCGCAGGCGCGGCCGAGCACGTCGACCTCGCCAACCTCTACCTCCTTGTCGCGTTCTTCGCGGTCCTCTACCTGCCGCTTCGTGCCGCGCTCGCCCACCTCGGAGCCGCTGGGGTGGCCTACGCGGTGGTGCTCGGGGTCGGTCCGAGGCCGGCCGAGCCGCCGGTCGTCGCCTGGCTGTCGGTGTTCGGCACCGCACTGGTGCTCAGCGCCGTCGTGCTCGGGCTGGTGCGCATGCTGCGCAACACGGCCCGGGTGGACCCCCTCACCGGGCTTGCCAACCGGCGGATGTGGGACGAGCGCCTCGAGGAGGAGATGGAGCGCTCGGCGCGCAGCGGCGCGGCGCTGTCGGTCGTGATGGTCGATCTCGACGCCTTCAAGGCGGTCAACGACGCTGGCGGCCACGAGGCAGGCGACCGTCTGCTCCAAGACCTCGCCCGAGCCTGGCAGGCCGCGGTCCGTGGCGGCGGGGACTTCCTCGCCCGCCTCGGCGGCGACGAGTTCGGCCTGCTCGCTCCCGGAGCAGACGAGATCGCCGCCCACGGCCTTGCCCGGCGCCTCGCCGAGACGAAGCCCGAGGGGGTCTCGGCCTCGGTCGGGGTCGCCACCTGGGACCGGGTCGAGGGGGCCTCGGACCTGGTGCGCCGGGCCGACCTTGCCATGTACCAGGCCAAGCGCCGCCACCGCCGCGCCGGAGCGCCCCGCCCCGCCTGACCATCACCGGTGGGGATCACCCTTCCAGCGGCGTGTGCCGCGACGACTCAGCGACTCACAACCCGCGCACAAGCAGGTGGGCGTCGTCGCTGCTCGCCGATGTCCCGCCAGTGCGGGCGGCCGAGGAGGCGGCCGAGCCGAGCGATGCGCGAGGACCCTTCGTCGTGAGCGAGATCGAGCACAGGTGGCCCGCTCGGCGCAGGAAGGGACGCCGCCTGTTCCTCGGTGAGAGCGCACCGGACGAGCGTGGTGGTGATCTCGACGATCTGATCACGCCGGAGAACGCGCAGGCCGTGACGAGTCGTCACCGAGATGCCGTCCAACAGGTCGAGCTCAGGGACTTGCAGCACGTGGTGCACCTTGCCGAACTCGCTTCCGGTCGAGGTGACGACCGGCGTGCCGACGGCGAGGGCCGAATGGGTGGAAGTCCCATGAGGCTGGCAGCTGACATGGAGCAGCCCGTCGCTGAGGCGTCGGTGTCGCCACCGCCTGACATGCCCGCCGCGACGCCGCCACCAGCTCTTCGCGCGCGACCTGGGCGAACCGGCTCGACGAACGGGTGTCCGACGAAACCGCCCAACGCGCTCAGCGCCCGCGCTGGGCTCGCCGGCGCGAGCGGGAGCCGCGGCCGCCCTATCCCCGTCCGGGCCAACGGGTCCTCACGAAGGTGGCATCGGCCGGCGACGACCCGCCAGTCCCGGCGGGCGGTCATTACGGACCGTCCGAAGCGTCCTTCGTCTCGACCACCCGCTATCCGGGGCGAACGCATGTTCGCACGCTAGGCTCGAACGATGCCGCGAATACCCAGCGGTGGCGAACGGCGACGGTACGCGAGCGCCGCCGAACGCTCCCGTGCCTGGCGAGAGCAGCAGCAAGCCGCGGCCGGCCGAGCCCCCGATGACCGCGTCCCGCCGGCCCCGGCTGACCGTCCTGACCCTGGTGCGATCACCGCCGAGGTCGATGCCAGGTGTGCGGCGCTCGCCCAACAGGTCGCAGCGGCCGAGGCAGAGCGCGACGAGGCGCTCGCCGGAGCGGCCGAGGCGATCGAGGCCGCCGAGACGGCCGAGGCGCGCCTTTGTGAGGCGGAAGACAACCTTGACGCCCTCCACCGCCGTGTCGAGGCGCTCGAGGCGCGCCACCAGGAGGAGATGCTGCGCCTCAGCGAGACCTTCGAGGCCGAGCTCGCGGAGGTTCGCGCCACAGCAGCCGAGGCGGTCGGGGCCGAGCGCACCGCCCGCATGCACGCCGAGGCGGCGGCCGCGCAGCTGCGCGCCGAGCTCGCTGCCCTCTCCGACGCGCACGCCGCGCAGCTCGGTCAGATGCGCGCCGAGGCCGAGGCGCGCCTCGAGACGATGCTCGCGGACCAGACCGCCCGCGTCGTCGCCGAGGCCACCGAAGCACACCACCGCCGCATCATCGAGGCCGAAGCCCGCGCCCACGTCGCAGAAGCCCTCGCAGCCGACCGGGCCCGTCAGCTCGAGTCACTCGGGGTAGAGGTCGCCGCAGACGTTCGCCCACCAGTGGTCAACAGGGCCTTCGCGGCCGTGCCCGTTCCCATCCCCCGCTGACACCGTTCGAGGACGCTTCGTCGCCGGCTGCGAGACCCGCCCTGGAGCAGCCGCGCTCTCCCAGCCCGCGCTCCGGCGTCGTCACCTGCGCCGATCGTCGCGCCCGAGCTCGAACCGACCGGCACAGCGCGTCGCCTGCTCCTCGACGCGCGCGGACGGCAACCTCCTGGCGGACCTGAGCCTGCGTGGCCGAGGCAACGCCGCCGGGACGGCTCCCGTGTCGGACCCTGGCCGGGCCACGCACACTGACGCGTCGTCCCGGGGGGAAGCGCACACATGGCTCACAGCACCCCCACATCCCAGACGACCACCGCCTCGGCTCGCGCCATGGCCAAGGGCGCGAGGCCGCCCGGCCAGGTATCGGACATGGAAGCCGCGACGCGACCGACCCGGCTCGCCAACTTGCTCGCGAGCGCACAGCCGCCCCCACCGGCCCCCGCACGGATCCATCCGAAACGCGCGCCGCGGCAGGCGGCCCCAGCCCTCTTGATGGTGAGCGCGACAGCGGACGCGTCGCCGGTCGCCGTCAGCGTCCCCAAGGCGGCAGAGCTCCTCGGCATAGGTCGCACCCTTGCGTGGCAGCTCGTCCGAAGCGGCAAGCTGCCCGCACGACGCCTCCCCGGCACAGAACGCGTCGTCGTGCTCGTCGCCGACCTTCACGCCTTCGCGACCGGCCTCGAGCCCTACAAGGCGAGCTGAGCCATCGGCCCGCTTCAGCTGTCGCCAGTCAACACCCGCTCGAGGTGCGCG
>JAJZZB010000242.1 GCA_021797795.1 Actinomycetes bacterium
GGTCGACGAGCACGGCGTGCAGACGGCGGCGCTGTCGTACCCGAACCTGAACCGCACGGAGATCTTCGACTCGGTCGAGACCTTCTACAAGAAGTTCTACTTCCGCGCGCCCAAGATCGCGGAGATGGCGGCGGAGATGCTGCGCGACGCGGACATGATGAAGCGACGGCTGCGCGAGGGGGTCGAGTTCATCCACTTCATGCGACGGCGCCGCCAGCCAGCCTGAGCGCCGCACCGGTCGCCAGCCTGACCGTCGTCACTCGACTCCAGCCTGACCGCCGTCACTCGGGGCAGTCGAGGGACCTGCCGCCGGGCTCCGTCCGGCGCACACGTGTGCGCTAGTCTGGTGGCAATCGATTGCCACAGATGGAGGCCCCGATGTCCAACACGCAGCGCATCAGCTACGTGCCGCTCGAGGAGATGACCGAGGACATGCGTCTCGAGATGGAGCGGTGCGCCCGGGAAGGGACGCCGCGACCCGAGAGCTCGGCGGTGCGGGCCCACGTGCCGGCGGCATTCTGGTTCTTCGCCAACGGCTGGAACGACCTGTTCCGCAACGGCGTCTGCGACCACGCGATCAAGGAGCTGTGCCGGGTGTACATCTCGCGGACCGTCAAGTGCGAGTACTGCGGGAACCAGCGCTCGGAGAAGGGCCGCCAGCTGGGGCTCGCCGAGGCCCAGTACGACGAGCTGTTGAACTTCGAGCGTTCCGAGCGGTACACGGACCGCCAGAAGGCGGCGCTCGCCTATGCCGAGGCCATCGCCTGGCGCCTGGACACCGACGACGCCTTCTGGGAGCGCCTGCACCGCCACTTCTCCGAGCCGGAGCTGGTCGAGCTCGGCTGTTTCATCGGCCTCACGCTCGGCCAGCAGAGCTGGCTACGCCTGCTCGGCATCGAGCACCACGAGGTCATGGCGGGCACGAGCGCCTCGATGGCTCCGGGCTTCGAGACGCCCGAGGCGCTGCGCGAGACCAAGGCGTCGGCGTCCTACTGGGCCCGAACCTGAGCCGGGGCGCAGGCCGAAGCCGCACAGTGGCGAAGAACGCGGCTGCGCGCGGCCCCACGATCCGCGACGTGGCCGCCCTGGCCGGCGTCCACCCCTCGACCGCGTCACGCGCCCTCGACGCGTCGCTCCCGGGACGGGTGGCCGAGCCCACGGCCAGTCGGGTCCGCGCGGCGGCGCACGCGCTCGGCTACGTGCCCGACCCTGCGGCGCGCAGCCTGCGCACGCGACGCTCCGGGCTCGTCGGCGTCGTCATCCCCGACCTCACGAACCCGGTGCTGGCACCGATCGTGCAAGGAGTGGAGGAGACGCTCCGGGCGGCCGGGTTCGGGTGCCTCCTGGCGGACACCGACAACGACCCGGCCCGCGAGGCGTCGGCGATCGACGAGCTCGAGGCGCGCCGCTGCGAAGGGCTGGTCATCGCGACGGCCCGCCGGCGCAGTGCGGCCGTGGAGAGGCTCGCGAAGCGCGGGCCGGCGGCGGTGCTCGTGACCCGCGGCCTCGACACGGGCGCGCTCCCGCTGGTGGCCGCCGACGATGCCCAGGGGGTCGCCGCCGCCGTGCGCCACCTGGCAGCGCTCGGCCATCGGCATCTCGCGCACCTGACCGGCCCGCGGGACCTGTCGACGACCGTACGCAGGGCACGCGCGGTCAGGGAGTCGGCCAAGGCGCTCGAGCCACCGGACGTCGACGTGGTCGTCCACCACGGGTCGGGGTTCACCATCGCGGACGGCCGCCGGCTGGCCCGGGCGCTCCTGTCGGCGCACCCCGAGGTCACCGCCATCGTGGCGGGCAACGACATGATCGCCCTGGGCTGCCTCGACGCGATGGCGGGCGCGGGGCTGCGCTGCCCGGAGGACGTGTCGCTCGTCGGGCACAACGACATGCCCTTCGTGGACCGGCTCGAGCCCGCCTTGACGACCGTCGCGATCCCCCAGCGCGCCCTCGGCGTCCGAGCGGCCGAGGTGCTGCTCGGGCGCCTCGCCGGCGAGGCCGTCGCGACGGAGCAGCTCGTGCTGCCCACCCAGCTCGTCGTCCGGGGCTCGACGGCACCGCCTCCTCCTGCCGCCAGGCGGAGCTGAGGGGCCGAGCGCCTGGAAGTTTCCGGCGCCCCTGGGCGTTCGCCAGGCGGCCGCGGGGCCGCCGTTTCGGCGGCCAGGCGTCACCAGGTCCCGCGGTGCTCGGGGATCCAGCTCACGATCGGGATCGACACTGCGAGCGTCCCCGCGACCACCGCGAAGATCCATGCCTCGGCGGCCCCGGGGTCGTGCCCCGTCGCGATGAAGGCGGTCGCGACCGAGACCGTGGCGATCGTGCCGATCTGCATGGACATGGTACGCAAGGCGGCCAGGGTCGCGGATCGATCGGGCTCGAGCTGCAGGCCTGCGTTCCGGCTCGCCGGGCTGATGGCGCCCGCGCCGATGCCGATGAGCAGCGCGGCGCCCACCAGCCACCCGTACGGAGGGACGCCGCGCACGTGGACGGCGAGCAGGAACGTCCCCAGGGCGATGAGCGCGCATCCTGCGTAGAGGGGCCTGCGGTACCCCGTCCTGCGCAGCAGGACCACTCCCAGCCCGGAGAAGGCGATCGCGGCGATCCCCTCGGCGGTCAGGAGCGTCCCCGAGCGCAAAGCGTCGATGCCGTAGCGGTCCGCCGCGTAGAGGGGGATGAGCGTGATCACGCCGGTCGCGACGCCGCCGAACACCGCGTTCACGAGGTTGACGGTCCCGAAGCTCGACCCGTAGATGAACCTCGGTGCGATGAAGGGCGCGCGCGCCCGGCGGATGTGGCGAACGAACAGCGCGATCGAGAGCACGCCGAGCACCGTGGGGCCGAGGAACGCCGGCGAGGTCGCCTGCGACCCCTTCTCGCCGAGGTAGGCGACGCCGAGCATGCCCGCCAGAAGCCCGATGCCGAGCAGCGCCATGCCCGCGGCGTCCATCTCGAGACGGCCCCTCGAAGTCGGTGGGTCGGCGGGGACGTAGCGAAGGCACAGCACGACGAGGAGGAGCCCGATCGGGACGTTCACGAAGAAGATCCCGCGCCAGCTCCAGTAGGCGACGAAGAGCCCACCGAGGATCGGGCCGACCATCGCGCCCGTCGGGAAGATGCTGCCGAAGAGCCCGACGGCGCGGTCACGCGCGTCGCCGAAGTGGTCCACGACGATGCCGGTCGCAGACGGGGTGAACCCCGCGCCGCCGGCAGCCTGGACGCCGCGCAGCGCGATCAAAAGGTAGATGTCGTCGGCGAACCCGCAGGACAGCGACGCGACCGTGAACACGATCACCGACCAGAGGAAGACCCGTCTTCGGCCGTAGCGGTCACTGAGCTTGCTGCTGATGGGAAGCATCAGGGTGAAGCCGAGGAGGTAGGCCGTGACGGTCCACCCCGCCCAGTTGATCGAGGCGCCGAGTCCGTGCTCGACCGCGTGCAGCGCCGTCGCGACGATCGTCGAGTCGATGGACATCATGAGGAGGGCGAGCGAGACGGTCGTGAACACGAGCCCACGGTGCACGTCCGGCCGGGTGAAGGAGGGAGACGCCATTGCGGCCAGCCCGCTGCGGTGCCGTCGCCGACCTAGCCCGCGCAGAAGCCTCCGCGTCGGAGGTCCAGGCAGAGAAGCCCGGCGAGCGTGACCCCGTCGTCTTCGAGCACGACCAGCCTGCTCGAGCCTTCGGCGTCGAGGATCGCGAGCGCATCGGGCACTGGCAGGTCTCCCGTGATCCTCGTGACGTCGCGACGCACGTAGCCGCCGACCGGAGCCGAGCCCGGAGCGTCGTCGGGCAGGTCCCCCCGGGAGAGCAGGCCGACGAAC